>JAUVYZ010000206.1 GCA_030602845.1 Phycisphaerae bacterium
GCCCGTTCAAACTCAGGTGTATCTTTGCATAGAAGGTATGATTGCGCAGGTCATTTATAACTATCTTTTCTATTTTAGCGCCGAGATTTTCAATTACGCTGTCCAGTAAATCGTGTGTCATCGGGCGAGGCGCCTTGATGCCCTTTAAGCGGCGGTTGATTGCGAAAATTTCAACTATACCGATGACGATAGGGAAGCTGCGCCGGCCGTTGCGCTCTTTCAAGACGATTATCTGCTGGTCGGATGTCTCGTTAATGATTATACGTGATAATTCGGCTTCTGTCTCCATTTTGGCACCGCCTTTATTGTGTTAAACGTTTAATTCCGAAAGGTGTTTCTCAACGGTCTTTAATCGTTCTGACAGCTCGGCCAGCCTGCCTCTGGCCCGGACGACTACATCCGGTTTGGCCCTGGTAACAAAATTTTCATTGGCTAACTTCGCCTCTACAGTTTTTTTAGTTTTTTCTATTTGCTGCTTTTGTTTTTCCAGCCTGGTTCGTTCAGCCTGCGGGTCAATAGCATCATGCACGTAAACTTCCGTTGCATCTGCGATTGCAACTGCGGCGTTTGCGGGTTTTACAATAGCTGTCCCGGCTTTAAATTCTTTTACGCCAGCCAGCTGCTGGATGAGTTCAGCATTTCGGTTCAGAATATCAACGCTTTCTTGTTGCGACTTTATGGATACAACCTTGAGTTCCTTTGGTGGTATATTTCTATTACTTCTAATATCCCGGACAGTCCGAATCGCAGCTTGTATAATTTCAATCTGTTTCTCAGTGTCCGGCTCTCGTAAGGAATCAATTTCCCCTGGCCATTCGGCAGCTACCAACGCCTCGGATTTTTTCGCTTCTGCAAGGCCCTTAAGTTGTCTGACCGGTGCAATTTCGTTTAGTTTCTGGAATATTCCTTCAGTGATAAACGGCACAAACGGGTGCAGCAGACGCAAAATCTGGTCCAGCACAAAAGCTAAAACATTTTGAGCGATCGGCTTTTTCTCTGCTTCCTGCATTCGTGGTTTGACCCATTCGAGATACCAGTCGCAAAAGTCGTTCCAGAAAAATCTGTAAAGCTGTGCTAACGGCTTGCTGTATTTGAATTTGTTTAAGGACCCGCCAACGTCAGCGACAGTTTGCGCCAGGCGGGAAAGAATCCACTTATCGGTGATTGTCATTTTGTCTTTGTCAAATTTGCCCGGCTCGATGCCCTCAAGGTTCATCAAGGCAAAACGCGAGGCGTTCCACAGCTTATTACAGAAGTTTCGGCCGATGTCAAACTTCGGCGAAGTGTTTTCCACCCGACCATCCGGAAGAGGCATTTGTACCACCGGCATCCGAATATCCTGCGTATCAGTGGCCATACTGCCCAAAGTAAAACGCATAGCATCTGCGCCGTGACTATCAATAATCACCAGAGGGTCAATCCCGTTACCCAGGCTCTTGGACATCCTGCGTCCTTCCCCGTCCTGTATCATCGCGTGAATATACACATCGCTGAATGGAATATCACCGGCGCAATACTGACCCATCATAAGCATACGCGAGACCCACAGGGTGATAATGTCGCGGGCGGTGCAAAGGACGTCACCCGGATAGAATGTTTTGAGTTCCGGCGTATCATCCGGCCAGCCCATTGTACTAAAAGGCCACAACGCCGAGCTGAACCACGTATCCAGAACGTCATCATCTCGCGTCCAGCCGTTCGCTTCGAGTTGCTTCTCAATTATTTCACAATTAGGTCTTACGCAGACATAATATACCGTTTCACCGTCTTCGTCTGTGTCCTTCTGCATAGCTATCTGTGGAATGCCCTTCGGCTTGTTCGCGGACGACCAGATTGGAATACGATGTCCCCACCAGAGCTGCCGGCTTATAGGCCAGTCGCGGAGGTTTTCCAGCCAGCTTTGATAGGTCTTGGCGTAGCGGTCCGGGGTAAATCGCAGTCGGCCGTCAAGTAACGGCTTTAAGGCAAGGCCCGCCAGAGAGTTTACCGGCACATCAGTCCCTTCAATTAACCCGGAGCCAAATTTTTCCGCCAAATGCTCAATCGGTTCTTTGACAGCGATATACCATTGGTCAGACAGATACGGCTCGATGGGTACGTGGCTGCGATAACTGTGTCCGACCTCGTGGGCGTATTCCCGAACGTCCTCAAGCAGATTCTCTTTACGGAACCATTCAACGATGGCCTGGCGTGCCTCGAAACGGTCCATACCGAGTAAAGCTTGCGCTTCGGGCGAATCGGCATCTTCCCAGCCGTGCTTGTCACTGATTGAGCCGTCCGGTGCCATCACGTTTACAACTTCCAGCCCGTGCCTCTGACCGATTTCCCAGTCATCCGGGTCGTGGGCGGGGGTCACCTTCAAGAAACCGGTAGAAAACCTGGCCTTTTCATCTTCGCTTTCAGCGTCAGGCAGAACAACATGTTCATCGGCGATGATAGGGATGATGCGACCTACGATTGGAAGCCGGATTTTTTTACCGAGCAGATATTCAGCACGCTTATCTGCCGGATTCATCGCAACGGCTGTATCGCCGAGCATCGTCTCCGGCCGGGTCGTGGCAACGGTAATATACTCAATGTGTTTTCCTGCTATATCGACCGGTTCGGCGAGCGGATACCTCATATACCAGAAATGTCCCTGCACCATCTCGTGCTCGACCTCATCGTCGGCCAGCCCTGTCTGCGTAGCCGGGTCCCAGTTGACCAGCCGTTTGCCTCGATATATCAGTCCATCCTTGAAGAGCTTAAAAAACGCAGCACGAACGGCTTTTGCGCAGACCTCATCCATAGTGAACCGGGTCCGCTGCCAGTCGCACGAACAGCCCATTGCCTGTAGTTGTTCAATAATCCTAGCCTCGTATTCGTCTTTCCAGGCCTGTACGCGGGCGATGAAGTCCTCGCGTGCGAAGTCCGTCCGCCGCTTGCCCTCCTCGGAAAGGATACGCTTCTCAACGACCGTCTGGGTGGCGATACCGGCGTGGTCGGTGCCCGGCATCCAGAGAGTATTGTATTTTTGCATCCGGCGGAACCGAATCAGGATGTCCTGCAATGTGTTATTCAACGCATGACCAAGGTGCAGGGGTGCCGTTACGTTAGGCGGCGGGATAACGATAGTATAGCTTTTTTTCTCCCTGCCATCGCCGGTGGCTTCAGCGTGAAAGTATTGGCCTGAGGACCAAATTTCGTTCTCCTGCCTCTCTATCGTCTCTGGCTCATAAACTTTCGAAAGCTCTTCGCCCATAACCTACCCAATCGGTTGCCTATAAGAAAATTCCGGCAAAAATACAATACTGAAATATTATATTAACAAAACCGAACAATAATGTAAAGTCAACAATTTGGTTCAGCAGACATCTTATCCTTACGAGTCTTTCCCGCCGGTTACGGAGGTTTAAAATGTTACATATTTCCCGACTTTTTAAAAAATTTTTCAAATATTATCTTGCGTTTGGCCGCAGAGCCGCTTATATTCGTCCGCTGACTGAGGGATAAACTATCCTGGTTAATGATAGTTTAGCTGCTCAATGTAATGTTCTTACAGGATGTTGAGAATTATGGTTAAAGAGAAAGGAGTTTTGCTATGGGTTTAGCAGCTATGATTATTGGGATTGTTGCTGTGATTCTTGGGATTATTCCCGGTTGTGGTCTTGTGTTTGGCCTTCCTCCGGCGATAGTTGGGCTTATTCTTGGCATAGTTGATGTGAAGAAAAAGTCAAAGGCACAGCAGCCAAAGGGAAAAGGTATGGCCGGAATTGTGCTCAACGCAGTGGCAATCATTTTTATTCTTCTGTGGACGCTTGTAATCGCTGCTGGTGCACCTGCCGCGATAGAAGAAGCCATCGAAGACGTCAATGTTACCACTGAACGGCCGGTCGAATAGAAATTCGGGGGAGCGAACGTACAAGACCGTAAATTGGGTCATATTGGGCCTAATGCTGTACTTGCTCTCACTGCCTTTTTTGTCGCCATTGTTTGAAAAATGCTTCCCTCGGGTATCGGGTGTGTGTCTCTATCGAGAATTATCAGGCAAGCCATGCCCTTTGTGTGGGATGACAAGGGCGGTAGGTGCTGTCCTGCGTGGAGATTTTCACAGGGCCGTCTCATTAAACCCCCTGAGTATTTTCGCCGTGTTATTTATTCTGTCCGAAGTGATTTTTCGAGCAGTTCTGTTGTGTTTGAACATCAACCGGCGGTCTCGGCCTTTATTGGTACGCGCAGATATATTCGCTCACTTATTGCTTGCGGGCATTTTTATCTGTTACATCGGCAAGTTCATATCTAAACATTTCTTCATGTAATCGTGAGGTGCACAAAAGCCGCTGGGACCGATTTTTTGCGTTTCTGTTTAGCTTAATCGAGGTTCATTGTCATCAGGAACTCTGC
>JAUVYZ010000138.1 GCA_030602845.1 Phycisphaerae bacterium
GTTAAACTCATATTGTGTGAGTAAATCGACAATTATATTGTCATCGTTGCCGGTATATAATGCGATTTCATTCCGCCCCGGCGGACCGGAACAGGCAACTGCTTCAAGCACATCAAGCGTTTGATATCTGTTGAACGGCGCGATTTTTATAGCAAGCACGTTCGGTATCTCAATGAACTTTCTCCAGAACTCAACAGGCAGCACCATTTGGCTTATCGCCTCTTGTAAGTAAAATCCCATAATCGGTATTATCTGGGCCACTTGTCGGCTGTGGTCTATCAGCTCGCTAATTGATTTTTCCTTTAGCGCTGTGAGGGAAATCAATCCGAGATGATAGTCCAGCTCCCGGGCCAACTCGGCTTCTTTCACAGCCTGGCTGGTCGCACCGACGATGCCCGCAATCATTATTGGCTCGATACAGTTTTTGGATTTCGCGAATTGTTGTGCTGTCTCGCCGGCTAATTCCAGCACGGGCCGGTACAAACCTATTTTCGGATTGTGGATGGCAAACTGGGTCGTGTGCACACCTACCGCCAATCCGCCCGCACCGGAAGCTAAATAATAACGGCTCAATGCCTTTTGACGGCGCTCGTCGATGTTATTATCCGCCTGCAGAGCCAGTGGATGAGCAGGAATAACACAACCTGAACGAAGCTTGTTGATGATACGTAAATTCACGATGGAATAGAACTCCGCTTAGAACTTGCCATCACGTATATCGTATTTGGTCGGTCTGTTTAGAACCGTTTTGCCCGATGCTACCCACTTCACAATCAAAGACACCATTTCATCAAGCGTTGTCTGCGGACGGCCAAACATACTGAAACAATAAGAAGCATTTGAAAGCAGGGCTGTTCGTGCCTCCTGCGATACAAATTTCGGCTCTCTATTAAGCTCTTTGCCGATTTGCCCGGCTAATTTACGAATCGGCACGGTATCCAGCCCTGTAACATTAAGAACAGCCGGCGGCGATTGCGCGAGACTTATAGCGCGGATGATATAATCATTAGCATCTCTTTGCCAGATAAGATTAACTGCACCCATAGTCAGGTCAATAGGCTCGTCGTTCAATATTTTCAGGGTGAGGTCAACAATAATACCATATCGAGGTTCGTTGGCGTAATTGAGTCTGACTATGGTCTCTGGTGTATTATAAAGCTGAGAGAAGTACTGAAACATCCGCTCTCTGCCCAAGCACGACTGGGCATATTCGCCTACCGGCTCGGGAACTGTTTCTTCGGATGCTCCACTACTGCTGATGTCAACCAGAGGATAAACATTGCCGGTGGAAAACACCACAATTCGCGCGTTCTTATAATGTCGTGCTATCAGACCCGGTATAAAGCTGTTCAGCGCCCACGTTAACGGCTGATTGCCGGTGGAACCGAACTTCATACCGACCAGATAGAATACATTTTCTACTTTAGGCAATTTGCAATATTGCGATTCATCCAGCAGGTCCGCCTCGATGGTCAAAATCTGCGCCTCTTCGATTCTGGTCCTGGCCGACTTGTCACTGAATCGCGAGACAGCGTAAATGTTCTTGCTACTTGATGTTTTCTTGAGCATCATCGCCAGTGTTGGGCCCATCTTACCGCCTGCGCCCAAAACGACAATATCACCGCTCAACTCGGCGATTACCTTTTTTGTCGCTTCGGTCGGCTCGCTGAGAATATCTTCCAGGCCGCGTTCGTCTATTATAGATATGTCTATCATACCTTCCTCGATGCCCGATACCGGATTCCCGATTCCCGCGAGCATCGAGAATCGAGAATTAGCTCAACTGAAGTACCAGCCGAAACAAAACCCGTATGGCCATGACTATCACAACCAGTAAGCCCAACCCGCCGAAGACGTTCAGAATGATCGTATTACGCCGGTCACCCATAATGTCTTTTCGGTTCGCCAGCCAGAGTATCGCCGCGGCCATCAACGGATTGCCGATTACCGTCAGTGCCTGACCGAAGATGATGAGCTTGACCGGTTTCTCGCCGGTTCTCAGGGCCAGCATCGCCACGACCATACCGACCAGAAGGACCGCGACTGTAAAACGGCGGGGCCACGGGTCATCGAGCTTGGCCGGCCGGCCAATCCCATCGGCCAGAATACTACCGCCTATCATCGCATTGATGAGGAATGGGTTCATCGCTACCGCCAGCAGTCCAACACAAAAGAACACGTGTGCGGTAGAGCCGAGCAGCGGCTGCAGAGACTGGGCCAGCGTGCCGATGTTTTCCGCCGGCTTGCCGGGAATGACCGTTGCGGCGGTGATGAGCATGATTGCGCTAATACCGGTGAGGACACACACGCCGGTGATGGAGTCACCAATCCCGCGGTTATATTCCTTTATCGTCCAGCCCTTCTCACGTACCAGGTTCCCCTGGTAGAACGCCGCTGCTACCGAGAAAGTTGTTCCGAGCAGTGAGGCAATCAGTATCATCGGGTCCTGGATGGCTCCATCAATTTTCTTAGGGACGCCCAACGATATCTCCTGTGGCCAACTCGGAATAAAGCCCTTAATTATGTCCGGCAAACCGGGACCTGCTATGACCAGGTTAATGACAAAACACAGGAGCATCACCCCCACCATAACCTTCATGGTGCGTTCGAGGAAACGATAGATTTGCTTTGCCGCGAACAGGAAAACAATAATGAGGCCGTTGAGTCCAAGCAGCACCCAGTGGGCATCTATCTTCGGGACAAGTGTCTCGGCAGCAGCAGCGACCGCTAAATTATTCGAGAACTGGAAAGTAGTGCAGATGAGGCAAAGATTGATGCCGATTACAGCGGCGACGGGCCTGCCCAGACGACCAGCAACCAGCGTGCAAGGCGTCGCGCCACCCACCACGCCGATACGCGCCGCCATGGTCATATACGTGCCCATAAGAATCCCGGTCAAGACAAGCAGCCAGAGCAGCTCGTAACCGTATGTTGCACCGACTTTGGAGCTGATTAAGAGACTGCCTGGTCCGAAGACAACGCAGGCGGTGATTAGGGCCGGACCGAACGAACGCCACAACGGAGGGCGTCGTTCAAGGTTTGAAGTCACTGATGGCTCAGACATAAAATCCTCGTTCCTCATCGAGCATCGAGTATCCGGTATCGAGCATCGAGCTACACCTGCTCCGGTACAACAAACGGCTTGCGATAATTACGCCTGGCAAGCATATTCGCCTGCTCGTGAAAATCGCCAACGAATTTCTCGCTGGCGGTATCCATCTTGAGCCAGGGGCCAAGAATCCTGGGCGTCTCCTTGAGGTCTACCGCATTAACCAACAGATGCTCGCCAAGACGTTCGAAAGAGTCCACCATTTCTTTATTGCCCTTGATAATTTCCATAACCTCGTCGCGTGAGGTTTCCTTGCCGAGCCGGTAAGAAACATTGCCCATGTGACAAAGAGCGCTGGAAAGGTGCCCTTCGAGGATGTCGGCATTCAGGTCGCTGACTTTACGGCTGCGAACCGCCTTGATGAAGTTGGCGTGGTGTCCGCTGCCGCCGGTTCGCTTGAACTGCTTTATTTTTTTGCCGTCATTATCATACACCCAGCCGCCGGCGAAGTAACCACCTTCGCATTGAACGACCACGCCGGCGCGAATGCCCCGGTAGATGTCCATCGCTGAATCACCCTTGGCTCGTGGCAGGCCACGCACCTCGAAGATAATGGGGGCTGGCTTGTAGTCCAGAAATACGATTTGTGTGTTGGGCGTCTCTCCATCATCGACATATCCGAACCGCCCGCCGATGCTCATCACCCGTGGTGGTAGGGCATTTTTGTCCAGGAACCATCGACAGATATCCGTAAAATGAATTCCATTGTTGCCGAAATCGCCGTCGCCGATGGGCCAGACCCAATGCCAGTCGTAATGCAAATTCCTACGCATCAAAGGTTCCATAGGAGCCGGACCGCACCAAAGGTTATAATCGACCGACTTTGGAATCGGCTGCGGCCCGTTCACCTTTCCGATGCTACCGCGCCGAACATAGACTATCCCCCAGACAATCACAATGTTGCCGAGATTTCCCTGCTGGATGTACTCAATGGCTTCCCGCAGTCCCTCGTCGGAGCGGCGCTGGGTCCCGCTTTGCACAATCCGGTTGTATCTGCGAGCCGCCTCGACCATTTTTCGGCCTTCCCAGATTCCGTGCGAGACCGGCTTTTCAACATATACGTCCTTGCGTGCCTGACACCCCCAGACCGTAACCAGCGCGTGCCAATGATTGGGCGTGGCAGTAATGATTGCGTCGATATTTTTATCTTCCAGCAGTTTGCGATAATCGACATAGGCATCGACCTTTTCGTTGCGGTCTCTGAATTTTTTCTCTTCGCGCTCCAGAAGACTTTTATCTGCATCGCAGATCGCCACCACCCGGACACCGGGGATTTTGCGAAACCAGTTGATGTGATTACTCCCCTGGCTACGAAGCCCCACAACGGCCACGCGAATGTCGTCGTTTGCCCCCCGCACACGGGAAAATGGGCTAACCAACGCCATAGCGGCACCAGCGGCCATCGAACTCTTTACGAAATTCCGGCGTGTCATACGTTTCATAAGCGAGCTCCTGCTGAATATTGACAACTGAGTATTGACAATTGACAAATGGTAAATAGTAAATAGTAAATAGTCAATGGAAAATAGATACGGCTGGTCCGGCAATTTGCCGGATTAGAAATTCCACAATCGGAACAGGCAATACAGCACAAAAAGGAAAAATTTCTAACGGGGCAAGGCATCAATCGGAGTCGTGCAAGATTAATGCTGCCGCATCTCTTATTTCCGGGCCGTAGCAGCGCTCCCAGCCACCGGTACCCTTGACAACATGATACCAGTATTCAGCCTCGATGAAGTCATTGCCGGCGTTGCTCGAAGCCTCACATATACTCAGGATGATATCCCGGTCAAGCTGGACCCAGTCTCCGCCAATCTTCTTGCGCAAAAAGAGGCAATGGCCGGTCTCTTCGATGTCGAAATCTTTTGGTGAGGCAGCCCCGCCGGCAAGCCACTCGTCTACACTGGAGCCAATATTATCATCGGCGCCATCATACATTGGTACTAATCTGTCGAGATCGTTAACGTCCGGAAAATAGATATGCCACGGTCTGGCGCCACTGTAGGCCGTCCGATACCAGACACCGAAAATATAGAAATCCCGGCCGTGAATTCCTTCGTAGTGGTCGCGGACCGCGCACGCGCGTCTAAGCATCTGCGCCCTCAACTGTTCGTCTTCCCGCCAGGTGCTGCCCGTCTCCATAGTGTCACAGAACTCGCAATCAACGACCATCCCGATAAAGCCGGGATAGGAGGCAAACCGATAGAACGCCGCGCTTATTACGCCCACGATCTGGTCTTGGGTCATTTCCCGCGGCTGAATGTTGTACACTACAGCCACGCCGTGCTCCCCTGCTGCCTCAAGCAGGGCCGCCGGGCCACCTCCTGAGCCCCAGGCATCCATACTGTTGCCGCGGATTCCCACCAGTGTCCCATCGACGAGGTCATCCTCGGCAATGTCATCAACCTCAAACATCAGCGTCTTGAGATTAACACCGTCTCCAGCCTGGTAGAGAACGATGTCTGCAAAGTTGACGCCCAGATACCCGACAAGCCAATTCTCGACAAACTCTCGCGGTTTATCCCACTCAACCCCGGTACGGTCTTTTACATCCCGACCCGTAGCCGAGTCGCTCCGTACGTGAACCTCACTAACGTAAAGGCCGAAGAAAGGCCGACCCTCTTCTTCATAAATTCCGGAGGTGGTGAAAATCTCATTTTTACTAATCTCGACCGTTTGCTCATCCGGCTTGACCCAGCCGGGTATAGCATTAAAATCAACAGTGTGCAGACCAACCTGCAGACCAGCTTCTATATCGTTACTATCTCGCCAGAGGCCGCCGTCCACCCGCCATTGTGCCCCAGCTTCGATCGCCTCCTGCGGAAAGATTGTAACCTGCAATGAACCCAACCATATCTC
>JAUVYZ010000218.1 GCA_030602845.1 Phycisphaerae bacterium
AGAACATGTATACGCATTGCTGCGCCCGGCGTGATTTTTTGAGGGCGGTAGGTTTAGGGATAGGGTCGCTGGTTTTTTCCGGGTGCACGGGTGCTTCGGAGCTATCGGGCGGCGGTAGAAGTGGGAAGCATCGGCCGAATATTCTCTTTTGCCTTGCTGATGACTGGTCGTGGCCACACGCAAGCATCGCCGGGGACAAGGTCGTCAAGACGCCGACTTTCGACCGTGTGGCTTGTGAAGGGGTGCTATTTGAAAATGCGTTTGTCTCAGCGCCTTCGTGTACGCCGTCACGCGGCTCGATAGTGACCGGGCAGTGGCACTGGCGATTAGAAGAAGGCGGTAACCTCTGGAGCACGCTGCCGGCAAAATTTGTGGTGTATCCTGACCTGCTGGAAGAAGCCGGTTACCACGTGGGTTTTACTCGCAAGGGCTGGGGGCCCGGCCGCGACGAGCCGGGTGGGCGAAAGCGCAATCCCGCCGGGCCGCGGTATAAAAACTTCGGGCAGTTCCTGAAGGCCCGGCCGGACGGGTCGCCGTTCTGCTTCTGGTTCGGCAGCACGGACCCGCATCGTGGTTATAAGTGGCAATCGGGTGTCAAAAGCGGTATGAAGCTTGAGGATGTAGAAGTGCCGGCTTGCCTGCCGGACAGCGAAGAAGTCCGTATGGACATTTGTGATTATTACTGGGAGGTCCAGCGTTTCGACCGGGAAGTGGGCGAGCTTCTGAAGACACTGGAAGAAAACGGTGAGTTAGACAATACGCTGGTGGTTATCTCCGGCTACAATGGAATGCCGTTCCCTCGGTGCAAGAGCAACCTTTACGATATGGGTACGAACGTGCCGTTAGCGGTTCGCTGGCCGACGAGAGTAAAGGGTTGTCGCGTAGTGGAGGACTTTATCAGTCTGTCGGATTTGGCGTCGACGTTTTTAGAGGCAGCCGGGTTAAAGCCAACTGCAGAGATGACGGCGAGGAGTTTTCTGAATGTATTGACTTCGGGCAAATCCGGACGGGTGGACAGGAAGCGCGACCACGTCCTGACCGGCAAGGAGCGTCATGTGCCCTGCCAGGAAACCGGTATGGGCGGTTATCCAATGCGGGCGATACGGACGCACGATTTCCTCTACATCCGTAACTTTAAGCCCGACCGCTGGCCTGCCGGCGCTCCCAAAGGTTATGCCCAACCTACGAAAATAGTGATATCCCGTCCGCTCGGTACTTTTTATGGTTATGGTGACGTTGATGCTGCGCCTACAAAGTCTTATATGTTGAAGTACCGTGATGACCCGAAGGTCAGGAAATTGTTTGAACTTGCCTTTGGAAAGCGGCCAGCCGAGGAGCTTTACGACCTGCGGAAAGACCCTGGTCAACTGAATAATGTTGCCGAGCGGGCCGAGTACGTCAGAGCAAAAAGCAAACTCGCCGCTGCTTTGATGGTCGAGTTGAAGGCAACCAAAGACCCGCGCGTTCTGGGCCGGGGCGATGCCTTCGATAAGTATCCGTATTACGGTGGAATGCCGGGCAGAAAACCGGCCAAGACCAAGCGCTGATACTAACCGTGGTTTAGTAGTGTGGATGCTAAGCGCACAAAAAAGGCCGAGCCAAACAAGCCCGGCCTGAGTTCCCTAAGACTATTTGCTCAGCGGTGTGCAGTTATCGCTTACCTTATTCCGCCGGCTTGCCGTAGACTTCTACCTCGATATAGTGGTTAAACTTATTAACGTCATTGCCGTTGCTGTAAAGGCGGACGTAGCGGGCCCGGACACCCTGAGCATCGATAAGTTTGCCCTTGTAAGTTTCGATATAGTGCATATCCTTGCCAGTACCGAGGCCGGAAGAGTTGTCAATATCATTGTTGAACACCGTCCTAACATTTGTAATAAAATCAGGGTCATCGGCAACCTGCACCACAACGTCAAAATAAGCGCGTGGCTGGTTGTGGTAGTGCCATAACAGGATGGCGTATATGTTATATTCAGCCTTAAGGTCGATGGTAATATGCTGCTTAAGGGGGCCTCCTAACTCAACATAACTGCCATCGGCGGCTTTTTTGTTGCCATCGGTAATCATTTCGAGGCTGCCAATGAGAGGCTCTTGCTCGGTGGCAGTTACCGGTTTTCCGAAGGCAACATTCTTTGTTCCAACGGGGGTCAAAAATGGCGGACGTGTGTCTCTTGGTGTCGGTTCCAGGTTGGGTATAAAATCACGGAAATTCGCAGATCTATGACTTACGAACATCGCTCTGGGCAGCTTGATATCCAGCGGGACCAATTCGGCATCGACTGAATTAAAGTGGTACAAACCCATCATTATGGCGATAATCACCACTGTAACGGTAGCGAGTTTTGTTTTTGGCCATTTCATTCTATCAGTTTACCGAAAACTTCCACTTCGATGTAGTGGTTCTGGTCGTTGGCGGTATTGCCATTACTGTAAAGGCGGACGTAGCGGGCTTTGGCGCCCTTGGCGTCGATAAGTTTGCCCTCGTTGGTTTCGGTATAGTGCATATCCTTGCCGATGCCCAAGCCGGCGGAGTTGTCAATGTCATTGTTGAACAGGGTCGTAACACCCGTAATAAAATCAGGGTCACTTGCAACCTGCACGACCACATCAAAATAAACCACGGCCTGCTTATGGTAATGCCAGCACAGAATGGCGTATATGTTGTACTCAGCTTCGAGGTCGATAGTAACGCTTTGCTTAAAATGGCCTAACTCAACATAGCTGCCGTCAGCGGCTTCCTTGTCTCCGTCGGTGAGCATTTCGAGCTCGCCGATGATGGGCAATTCGTCGGTGCTGGTTACCGGTTTTTCAAAGGCGACATTCTTTGTTCCGACCGGAGCCAAAAACGGCGGGCGGTCTCTGCCCAGCGGTTTCTCCCAGTGGGGCACCCGGAGAGGTTGCGGCGTGCCCTCGAACATCGGCCTGGGCAGCTTGATGTCAATCGGTGCCAATGAAGCACCCGACTTAAAGCGGTAGAGGCCAATCACTATGACGATAATGACCGCGGCGGCGGCAGCGAATTTTGGAACTGGTCTTTTCATAATTGTTCTCCTTAAGGTTTGAAAAACGGTCGTCCGGGCTCCGGGTTGTTCCCCGGCTTCGTTAAAGGCCGAGAGCATTTGCCTGCGCAAGTTTTCACAATGCGCGGGATTCGGCTTACTATCGATATTAAGCCGACTAACTATTTTTTTGAAATCAGCTTCGTTTTTGAACATTTTATTTTTCTCCGTCGAGGACGGTTTGTAAATGGTTTCGCAACTTCGTAAGAATCCTGTGTAACGTTACCCGCACAGTTGCTTCTCTGGCGTCTAAAATTTTAGCTATCTGCTCAAACTCCAAATTTTCAAAGAACCGCAGCGTAATTATGGTCTGGTGCTCCGGCTTAAGTTTCAGGATGGCCGCGTAAAGCTGCGGCCAATCCAGCTCGGATGATTTATCAGTGCTGTCGGCAGCAGAAGCTGTCATTGAGTCGGCTGCTTTAGCGAGGAGCTGTTTTCGTCGCGACGTTTTTCTTATGTAAGCATTTGCCTGGTTGGCGGCAAGGCGATAGAGCCAGTTTCGGAAGTCCTGTTCGGTCCGGCCTTTGAAGTTGTAAATCCTGCGTGCCACTTCGAGAAAGACCGTGGATGTTACATCTTCGGCGACTTCTTTAATAAAGAGCCGATGGACGCAAAAACGGAAAATCTGCTCATAATACAGCTCGTAGAGCCGGCCGAGGGCGTCGGCATCCGTGCGGGCCCTGAGTATTAAATCATCGTCTGTTCGCTTAACACTTTTCGCCATAGCACCAACCATCGCCATAAGTATAATTGCGCAAGAAGCAAATATGTTACACGAAATCGTGAAAAAAATCCCGCAAAATGCGTTTTTGGGCTGGAATGGCCAGTAAATCGTCCGGTGTGGAAAATTCTTGACAGCGGTGGAGGTTATAAATAAAGTGGTTCATTCGTTTGTCCGGCGCCAAAGATTGGTGCGGGATTAAACCGCATTTACAGTACTGAAAATAAGGAGATTTACAATGGCAACGAAGGTTGGAATTAACGGGTTCGGCCGAATCGGCAGAGCCGTGGCAAGAATTATTATGCAAAACCAGAGCGACCTGGAGCTGGTTGCCGTCAATGACCTCTCGGACGCCAGGAGTCTTGCGCATCTGTTCAAGTATGATACGGTGATGGGC
>JAUVYZ010000212.1 GCA_030602845.1 Phycisphaerae bacterium
CGATGATAATCGACCCGGAATGTATTAGCGAGGTTGTCGAGCAGGTGACAATGGATGCCTTTTACCGAATCGAGAATCGCTATTTATTTGAGGCGATATTAGAGCTATACCAAAAGAACCCCTCTCAAAGGTTAAACAATGGAGAGCGGGGGACAGGTCTCGACCTGGTGCTGCTTCGCGATGAGCTTGAAAAGCGCAAGCAATTAGAGGAGGTCGGCGGAGTGGAATATCTCGCGAAGGTTGTGGATTCTGTGCCATCGTCGGCGAATGTGATGTACTACGCCGGGATTATCAAAGAGAAGATGCTGCTGCGTGAGATTATTGCCGCCGCCAGTGAGATTTTGGATGATGCATATAGCGAGGCCGGCGAGCCGAATGAGAAACTTGACGAAGCGGAGCGCAAGATATTCGCCGTTACGGATAAAAAGATAACCGGTTCCGCTTCTTTGTTGAGGGACCTGGTTAGTCACACTTATGAGCTTATAGAGAAGCGTGAGGGAAGTCACGTTACAGGCCTTGCGACCGGTTATCATGAGCTTGACGGGCTCACCTGTGGTTTGCAGAACGGCGAAATGATAATCATTGCCGGAAGACCGAGTATGGGCAAGACCTCTCTGGCATTGAATATCGCCGAGTATATCGGCGCCGAATTGAGGATTCCGGTTGCGATATTTTCATTAGAGACGGGCAGGCAGCAGTTAGCTGAAAGGTTCCTGTGCAGCGGCAGCGAGATTGACAGCCAAAAGGTCAGAAAGGGGATGCTCAGCACCGAGGACTACGAGCAGCTCAAGGCAGCCAGCGGTGAGTTATATGAAGCGCCGATTTATATCGATGATACCTCGACGCTGACTCCTCTGGAGCTCCGCGCCAAGGCGAGGAGACTTAAAAGCCGATATGATATACAATGTATTATAGTGGATTATTTGCAGTTGATGCATCTGGGTACCGGCAGGGTTGAGTCGCGTCAGCAGGAAATCACCGCGATTTCAAGATATATCAAGTCCTTGGCGAGGGAGCTGAACGTTCCCGTGGTGGTCCTGAGCCAGTTGAATCGTGCTCCGGAGGGCAGGGAGGGGCACAGGCCGAGGATGAGCGACCTGCGCGAAAGCGGTAGTATCGAGCAGGATGCTGATGTCGTGATGCTGCTGCATCGTGAAGATTACTATCATCGTGAGCCGGACTACGTGCCGAACAATAAGGCCGAGCTGATAATAGCCAAGCAGCGTAACGGCCCGACCGGAGTTGTAGAACTGATATTCAGGGAAAAATTTACGCGGTTTGAGAACGCCTCTCACGTGGAATCCGCTGCAGGCGGAACCGAAGCCGGAGTGCCATTTTAAGGAGAACAGATGTCAGAAGTCAGATGTCAGAAGTCAGATGTCAGAAAAGTCTGTCTTCTGTTTTCTGTCCTATGTCTTTGCTATTTGTGTATTATGTGCCGTCACGCCGATATACGCATCACGCACAACGCAATACGAAATAGGCAGTATTCGGACAGCGGGTAACGTCAGTGTTACAGAAGCGCAGATTTTGTCCAGAGTCCGCAGCAGGGCCGGCGAGTTGTTTGACCCGGAAACGGCGGCTGAAGACGCGAAGCGCATAGCCAGGCTGCCCGGGGTCGAATATAGTTATTATAACACCGAGACCGTTGATAACAAAGTCGAGCTGACTTTTGTCGTTGTCGAGAGAAATCTCGTCAGGTCGATTGTTTTTGTCGGCAATCGTGCATATAGAGCCAACGCTCTGCGTCAGAAACTGGGCTTTAAGGTAGGCGATTACCTTGACCTAACCCTGGCCGAGGCCTACAGAAGAACCTTCACTGAATTTTATCAAAAAAATGGTTTCGCCTTTGTTGAAGTGGCGCTGGATAGCGACCAGTTATCAGTGGGCAAGGTGATTTATACAATTGATGAGGGGCCGAGGGTCAGGATAGCGAAGGTTTCGTTCAGCGGCAATAGCGCCATAAAGACCGCGGCACTCAGGGGGGCCATAAAGACCCGGACAACGGACTGGTTTATTTGGCCGGCCTACTACGTTGAAGAGCGACCGGTTGAGGATGTGGCGAGACTGCAAAATATCTATCAGGCAAAAGGTTTTCTCGATGCCGGCATAACGGCAAGACGAGAATTCAGTAAAGATAGGCGCAAAGTCCGTATCACTTTCGTGATTGATGAGGGACCGGTCTATGGTATTGAGAAAATTGTTTTTACAGGTAATGAGCACTTCGATGAAAAAGAGCTGCGGGCGGAGTTGAAATTACAGCAGGGGCAAATCTATAATGAGCGAAAGGCCCGTTCGGATGTTAAGCGGCTGCTTAAGTTTTACCGCGAAAATGGCTTTATCGATGCGAAGATTGCACAGAGGCGGAGGTTTGTGGCAAAAGGTGAGGTCAACGTTGAATTTGAAATAACTGAGGGGGAGCGTTTTCGAATCGGCCGGATTAACATAACCGGCAACGAACAAACGCAGGATAAGGTTATCCGGCGGGTGCTGGATGAATATGACTTTCAGCCGGGTCGATGGTACAACGCTGATATAGCGCGCGGGGACGGCAGCGGTTACCTGGAAAAACTCTTGCGCAGGACGGTATTGACCGAGTCGGCGGCTATTATACCCGGCGGCGAGGTACCCGGCCAGAAGGATGCACAGGTAAGCATTGTTGAGGGCCAGACGGGTATGGTAATGCTGGGCGCCGGAGTGTCAAGCGACATGGGCCTTATAGGACAGCTTGTTTTTGAGCAGAGGAATTTTGATATCAGTGATTGGCCGGAGAGCTTTGGTGAGTTTATCACCGGCAAGGCGTTCAAAGGTGCGGGACAGAGTTTAAGAATTGCGCTGCAGCCGGGTACGAAAGTTACCGAATATTCGATTAATTTCACCGAGCCGTATTTTAGGGACAAGCCGATATCGCTTAGCGTAGTTGGCTTGAGCCGCGAGTGGGAGAGAGAATGCTACGATGAAGGAAGAACAAGGGGATATGTCGGGTTCGAGAGGCGGTATAAAAATCGCTGGCACAGGAGTATCGGCTTTAGAGCAGGAAATGTTGACGTTGACAGCATCGAAATCGATGCTCCCAAAGAAATCAAAGATTTTGAAGGTGATACTGCTCTTGCGGGGGTCCGGCTCGGCATCGGAAGGGACCTTACCGATGACCGTTTTAATCCGACCCAGGGCTATAGTTTCAATGCCGGTTACGAGCAGGTTGCCGGCGACCACACGTTTGGAATATTGAGTGGAACTTACAGGCGGTACGGGACGCTTTATGAGGATTTGGCTGAGCGAAGAACTATCCTGTCGACAAAGCTGCTTGCAGCGACTGTGGTGGGTGATGCGCCGCCTTTTGAAAAGTTCTACGGCGGCGGCACGGGCACTTACGGCATAAGGGGTTTTGATTACCGGGGTGTAAGCACCAGAGGCCTTCCGACGACGGCAGGAGGTGTACCTGTAGCCGGCGCGGAGGAGAAAGACCAGATAGGCAGTGACTGGATATTTTTGGCCAATGCCGAGGTGACTGTGCCTTTAGTAAGTGAAGAATTTGCAGCGTTGTTTTTCATTGACAGCGGAACGATTGATTCGGGCAACTACCGCGCTTCGGTGGGGACAGGCATACAGATACTAATACCTCAGTGGTTTGGGCCCGTTCCGATGAGGATTGGAGTTGCCGCACCATTTTTGAAAGATGACGCTGACGATACGGAGGTCTTCTTTTTCTCTGTGGGACGGCTGTTTTAATTGGCGGGTCTTCTCGGCAGGCAAAAAATTGTGGAATTCAAAAGTTTTTTGGCTTTTAGTTTTTAGCCTTAAGCATAAGTCAGGAAAGGGTAATTTATGGATGTTGGAAAAACGACTTGGCTTTATGTGGTGATAGTGGTTTTAGTGGTTGCCCTGTGCTCAGTGTTTCTTTTTCAAAATGGGGCAAAGAACGCGGGCGAGATGGAAACCATAGCTGAACGGAACAAGAGGCTTGCCGAGCAGGATAAAAAACTTGCCGAGCAAGGTAAGAGGATTGCTGAACAGGATGAGAGGCTTGCCGAACTGGAAAGGATAGCGAAGAAGATTGACGAGATACAGGCGCAGCTTAATACGCGCAAGATAGACATCAAAGATGATGATATGTTACTGATACAGGAGATGATTGAAAAGCAGGTAAAGCTCAATGTGAGAAGTGGGGACAGGCCTAAGATTGGCGTTGTCAGTGTTGAGAAAATTTTTCAGGATTGTAAGAGAAGTGTCAAGTACAGGGAAGAAGCTATTGCCGAACGGGG
>JAUVYZ010000197.1 GCA_030602845.1 Phycisphaerae bacterium
AGATGACCTGCGCGAGGGATTGACCGCTGTCGTGGCGGTAAAGCTTGCCGAGCCGCACTTTGAAGCCCAGACAAAAGTGCGACTGACCAATCCAGAGGTGGGCAGTTTCGTTGAAACCACCGTTAACGAGCAGCTTGGCCATTTTTTAGAAGAGCATCCTGCCGAGGCAAAACGCATTTTGAATAAGGCAATCCAGGCCGCCGCTGCCAGAGAAGCCGCCAGAAAGGCCCGTGAATTGACCAGACGCAAAGGTGCGTTGAGCAGCACTACCTTACCCGGCAAATTGTGGGACTGCGCAAGCAGGGAAAAGGCAGCTACCGAGATTTTCGTTGTCGAAGGCAACTCAGCTGGCGGTTCAGCAAAGGCCGGCCGAGACAGAAACACACAGGCAATCCTGCCGCTGAAGGGAAAAATCCTCAATGTCGAAAAGGCCCGCCTGGATAAAATGCTTGCACACGACGAAATACGAACCATCATAAGCGCCCTGGGAACCGGCATCGGCACCGACGAGTTCGATTTAAGCAAGTGCAGATACGGCAAAATAATATTAATGACCGACGCTGACGTCGATGGTGCGCACATACGAACGCTGCTGCTGACCTTTTTCTTTAGGCAAATGTCGCAGTTGCTTCTCAACGATATGATTTATATCGCCCAGCCGCCGCTGTATGAGATTAAGGTTAAGGGCAAAAAGAAATCTGAATATATTCTGAACGAAAGCCAAATGCACAAACGAATGATTACTCGCGGCCTGGATGGTACAGAACTCGTCATCAGAAATGGCAAAAAGACGCAGAAAGTCTCGGACAATCAGCTATCTGGACTTGTAAAAGCTCTTGCTGATATCGAACGCATTGTGGCTGTCTTGGGCAGACGCGGAATCAAATTCGACGATTTCGTACAGGCCTATTATAACAGCACACAGCTACCGCAGTTTCGTATCTGTGTCGAAGGACAGGAGGAAATTTATTATGACAAGCTCAAGTACGAAAAACGGCTTGATGAACTAAAGAAGCGTATCAAAGCCAAGACAGAAGGCGAGCAGGAAGAGTCAATTATTACCGAGGAGCTCCACGAGGTAGCCCGTATCAATCAGATAAATGAAAAGCTCAAAGCTAAGTTCAACCTTGACTTAGAAGATTTTCTCTTAAAGCCTGCCAAGGTCGTATCCGGCGAGTCTCTGCCGACAAAGTTCCAGCTCATCAACGGTCAGGACAAATACAACGTCGCCTCGCTCGGGAATATCTGCTCGGCAATCAGGCAAATTAGTGGAAAGGGAATTGAGATAAAGCGATTCAAGGGTTTGGGGGAGATGAATGCCGAGCAATTGTGGGAGACAACAATGAATCCTGCCACAAGGACTTTGCTGTGCGTCAAGCTCGACGATGCCGGCGAGGCCGACCGGCTCTTTAGTATATTGATGGGCAATGATGTGGAGAAACGGCGAAATTTCATCCGCGACCACGCACTCGAAGTCCAAAACCTCGACGTCTAAAATCCTCACCCGGTAATGTTCTTTTGCCACAAAATCGTTTTGCGCTTCGCACTTCCCTGCTCACTGCAAGCGCAGCAAAGCAATCTCAAATCTGGTATCTGTCCCGTTCGGCCCGGTCAAAGATGGGCTTGTTGTTCGTGTCTCACCGGACAAGATACGATTAGCAAGATATGAGATACGATTTTCATCAAACCTTTTCAGGAACCACAAACGGCTCGCGGTAATCCCGCGTCAAAAGTTCGTTCGCCCAGCGAGTAGTACCGAACTTACCACCACCGACAAATTTCTCTTTTTGGGAATCCATCTCGAGCCACGGACCCAGAACTGCCCGCGTCTTTGATAAATCGATCCGATTAACAAAGAGATGTTTTTGAAAGCGTTCGAAGGTTTCCGTAGCCTGCGGTTCAGCTTTAATCACCTCCCGTATCTCCTCTGGCGAGGACAGTTGCCCGATTCGGTAGGAAATGTTACCCATATGAGAAAGGGCGCTGGAGATATGTCCTTTGAGGATATCAGCGTTCAGGTCACTGACTTTGCGGCTGCGCACCGCCTTGATAAAATTAGCGTGATGTCCGCCGCCACCACCGCCCCTGAATTGCTTAATTTTCTTGCCGTTGTTATCGTACGCCCAGCCGCCGCCACCACCGCCGGCAAAGTAGCCTCCCTCGCATTGAATCACCACACCGATGCGAATCCCGCAGTAGGCATCCATCGCAGGACCAGCCTTCTTGCGGGGCAGGCCACGAACCTCGAAGATTATCGGGGCCGGCTCATAGCCCAGGACCGCAATTTGCGTGTTGGCTGTCTCACCATCGTCGACGTACCCAAACCGGCCGCCGATGCTCATCACCCGCGGGGCCAGCCCTGTTTGGCCAAGTGCCCAGCGGCATATATCCATCTCGTGAAGACCCTGATTACCGATATCGCCGTTACCGGTGGGCCACACCCAGTGCCAATCGTAATGCAAGTTCTTGCGCATCAAGGGCCTCAGCGGAGCCGGACCGGTCCACAGGTCATAGTCCACTGACTCGGGAATTGGCTGTGGGCCATCAACCTTGCCGATACTCTTGCGTCGTTTGTAGCAGAAGCCACGTGCAACCACGATCCTGCCGAGGTTGCCCTGCCGGATGTACTCGAACGCCTCGGCCAGTCCCTCATCGGAGCGTTTCTGGGTGCCGGCTTGCACGATTCGGTTGTATTTTCGTGCCGCCTCGACCATTTTCCGGCCTTCCCAGATATTGTGCGAAACCGGCTTTTCAACATAAACGTCCTTACCCGCCTGACACGCCCAAATAGTGATTAGCGAATGCCAGTGATTGGGCGTGGCGATGGCAATTGCGTCGATGTTCTTATCCTCCAGCAGCTTGCGAACATCGACGTAGGTATTGACATTTTCATTGCGCTCGTTAAATTTTTTGACTTCGCGGTCCAGATGATTCTTATCTGCATCACAAAGTGCCACCACACGGACACCGGGCAGTTTATGGAAATAATTGATATGATTACTCCCCTGGCTCCCAATACCTACCACAGCCACGCGAATGTCTTCGTTTACCCCTCGAACACGAGAAAATGGTAATGCTCCCGTAGCGCACTCTGGCAACACCAGCGTCACACCGGCAGCCATCGAACGCTTGACGAAATCTCGACGACTGAGCTTACTCATAATACTTCCTTTCCTTATATGTTTTATGATAGTTCTGTCCAGTATATTTTGGAATCGGTCATTTGTCAACTATTTTGCTGGTTTTATTGATGCGTATTCGCGGTAATGTTCGGCCACTTTAGCCTGCTTCTCATCACCTTTATGAAAATACAACCGATACCGGAACGTCAAGCTTGCCCCAGACGGGACAGTTACCTCTCCGGTGCCCTTCGGCTTCCCCTCAAAGTAATGCACCCCGAAGGGATTGGCCGTGAACAGACCGTAATCCCGGGCCATCCACCACGTGGGATGTTTCGGATTCTGAGGATGATTAAAAATAGCAATACCCACAACCTTATCCTTAAGCGGTCCATAATAATCGCACCAGGCGGCACGCTTACCCCAAGCATCCCCGTCACGCACCCCTTCGCTGTTGACAATATGTCCCTGAGCAACTTTCCCTTTTAATCGCAGCGACGGTGCCACCCGGATTGCCATCGTGCCTTCCTTGGTGTCGCCCATGGTGACTTCTCCATGGGATGCATGAATTGTAACCTCAAAGTCCATCATTTGTCCTTCAGACCGGTTGTAGAATTTATGTGTCCGGGTATCCGTGCAGATGACTTCGCCGCTGTTGGCCACCCATTTATTTTGTGACTTAATGACACCGACCACGGGGCCGGAAGTAACCTTAAGAAATTTATCGTGGACAATCTTTCCATGTCCCTTGCTTTCCCTCCAGAAATCGTGGCCGTCCACATCTCCGTGGGTGAACCAGAGAGAGCGGTGATGGGGATTGTCGTGCTCCTCGTTCTCGCCCTCTTTCATCGGCCAGTGGCGAGTGATGGGTTCTCCAGTCGGACCGATCACCGGGTAAAAATAAGGATGCGGAACGTTTTTGAAATGGTATTCCGTGAATAGTTTTCCATTGATTTCAACCCTTAACTTCTCTCCAAACTCGGTGATTTTAACCCCGGAATTACTATACGTTCGCTGGATTGATACTGGGTGGCTGCAGTGGCATAACGTGCAAATGCCGAGCAAGAAAATCATATCTGCGAATCGAAGCCACATTTTCCCCCCTCCCTTCATCTGAATAGCCCCCACAATTTTGATTCGGAACGTCACGGAATCGCAGGATGGAGCTTACGCCCTGCCAATTCTTCTTTGAATGGGCCGAAACTAATAGTGTAAACGGTTCATCCGCAACTTTATGCTTCAACAATACCGAGGGGAGTATTAGTCTTCCACTTACCACGGGTAAAATCAGGAAAATCTACTGGCCAACTCTTATGAGCTACCGAACGTTCGGTTAGTTCAGAGACTACACTCCAACTGGCTGCATCGTAAACATCAATATCCGGATATGTTCCGCTGCGCAGGCATTTGATTAGTCGATAATCCTCTATGTAATCC
>JAUVYZ010000067.1 GCA_030602845.1 Phycisphaerae bacterium
CCACATCAACGTCGGCAATATCAATAGATAAAATCTCGAAAGCCGTCCCTGCATCAAGGCCCTTGCTTAAAACCGACTTGGAAATATTGTCCGGGTTTTCTAAAACGGATTTGTATGTTATCGCACTTCCGATTGTGGTTACAATTCCTTCGCCTACACGCGCGATAATAGTCTCCTCAGTTGCGCCACCTACTAATCTATCCATATTCATTCTAACCGTTACTCTCGCCTTTGCTTTTAATTGGATGCCATCCTGAGCAACAGCGTCTATAGTGCCCCTGCTCTTTGCCGGGTCGGGGCAATCGATGACCTTTGGCTTAACACTCGTTTGAACCGCTTCGAGGATATCTCGTCCAGCCAGGTCGATTGCAGTAGCTGTTTTCAGCGTCAAAACGATGTTTGCCCTGTTCGCAGCGACCAATGCGCGTACAACGTTTGGGACCCGACCGCCGGCTAAATAATGGCTTTCCAAATCCCGCGTTGTTAGTATCAGACCCGCCTGGATGGCGGTTATCTTGCTTAAAACTATCGTCCTCGTATCGACTTTTCTCAGCCACATTCCGATAAGCTCGGAGAATTTTACGTCGGCCCGGGATAATTTTGCCTGCAGCCATAACCTGAAGAACTTTAAGAACAGCAGGAAAAGTACGAATACTACAATGGCAATGATGACTAAAAATACTGTTAAAGCCACTTTGGTGCTGTCGGTTATTGCCAAGACCATATTTATTAAGTTATACATTTTTTTGTCCTTTCATTAAGTTTCTTCTATTTCTATTACACGAACAGTAAGCTGTGTGCTTTCCACATTGATAACCTTGACCTTTTTATCTTTATCAACATACCCGCTTTCGGCTACACATTCAAGTCTTTCTCCTGAAAAATCGCACATTCCCACCGGCCGCAGCGGCGTAACGACCAGGCCCACGGCACCAAGCATCTCCTTTAGTTCGGACGTATCAGGTATGGCATCGCCCCGCTGCCGTTCCGACGGTGTCAGCGTAACGGCTTTACCGAACCTGGTTTTCGGAAATATTTTGTAAGCAATAATCAGGACCGACGGTACCATTATTACGGCAGTAACCACGCCTATCCAGCCTGCGGTAGTGCTGTGACGGAAAAATATCACTCCACCGACAATCACACAGGCAAGTGCGAAGATACTTATTATGCCCCCGCTTGGTACAAATACTTCAGCTAATATCAGGGCCGCACACGCAAAATACAAAAAAACAGCAAAAATAAGCCACCACATAAGTTTACTCCTATGATTGATTTCCTACTGCTTTGACTACAACTCTGTTGCCGTGAATTTCGATTATCTCAACATTAGTGCCTTTGTCAAGGAACTCGGCTTCAGCCACCACATCGACTATTGCATTGCCGAATTTTGCCTTTCCTGTCGGCCGCAGTGTCGAAACTACCTCACCTGCATCACCCACATTTACGCTTATAGTTTCACTTTCCGGCGGAATGGTCATACTGACCTCAAATTCAGTGCCCAGTTTTGCTCCGGTCGGCACAAGTATTAGCCCACTGAGGAACTGCATTTTAGGCAGATATTTTGCCAGCACCCATGCTAAAACAGCAAATCCTACAAAGCCGCCCGCCAAACTCACAACTCCCCATCCGAAATCATTCCAGGCAATTGCATCTTGGGGCCATGGTTTGTACCATTCATCACCCGGCGGAGGCGGATTCTTGATGAGCATACCGAACAAGCCGGCCAATATGCACGTTACCCCCAAAAATCCTGCGATGCCGAAGCCGGGCAGCACGAAGATTTCCACCATCAGCAGCAGTACTCCCACAACCAATACCGCCACCTCCACCCAGTTTGCCAGCCCGATGAGGTATTTGCTGCCGATTATAATCGCAAAGCATATAACCGCTACCAGCCCCGGCAGCCCGACGCCCGGTGTGTTAAATTCAATATAAACCCCTAACAAGGCCAGCATAACAAGTACGGCCATTACGGCCGGGTGATTCACCCACCGCACCATCTGCTCTGACCAGTTCGGCCGCAGCACTATCGGCTCGCCGGCAAAGGTTACGCCGTCTCGTTTGGCCAAAAAGTCAAGGGCCCCTGCCAGGTCTTTAACAACAGCCCTCGCTATTCCATACTCCAACGCCTCCACAGCCGTGATGTCAAGGATATGCTTTTTTGTCACAATCACCTTCTTGTTGGCCAGGTCATATGCGTTCGCGTCCTTCGGCATATCTGTGCTCTCAAAGAACTCATCCTCGCCCGTTTTAAGATTTTTAACCCTGCAAACCTCAATCTCCCTTGTTACCATCGCCCTGAGCAGCGCCTCAGGATACCCATTCGCCTGAGCGGAATTGACGAACACCGCCCGAATATCCGCTTCAATCTTCTCCCGCTCTACGTCATCGAGTTTGACCCCCAGCGCCATCGGAGCGCAGGCACCGATCCTTGTCCTCTCCTTCATTATGATATCTTCACACCCTACGCTTATCAGAGCACCCGCCGATACCGCCTTCTTGGATATATATGCAACCGTCTTTGCCTCCGGACCCACCTCGTGCAAAAAGTACTCCGAGATGTCGTATGCCGCTGAGACGAGCCCTCCAAGGGTATTTATCTCGTATATTAGGTACTCCGCCCCCCTATCGAGTGCCATCTGGGTTCGGCGCCGGATGGATTTGTAAAGACCATCGTCAATCATATCCTCACACACAATCACCGCTGCTTTTACCGTTGGTGAATCTGGGGGTGGCTCGTTCGGCTCGGCTGCCATAGCCAGGGCCCAGAATACCAACAGGCACGCCAAAACAATCGCAAATTTCTGAAGTGAATCGTTCATATTTGGTATTGTACCCTTATATTACCAGGTTGGCAATTATATTTTAATCCGTTCCTTTTTCGAATCCATTTTCTCCGGCTCACCAAAACAGCCACTCCGCGATGAGGTAGAACAGTACGGTCAATCCCGCGGAGACCGGAATAGTGACGAGCCAGGACGTAAAGATTGACGCTACGACTTTGCGGTTAATCGCGGTGATACCACGCGCCAGCCCCACCCCAATTATTGCACCTATGAGTGTATGGGTGGTGGATATAGGCAGACCCAGCCTCGAACAAGTCAGCACTGTTATCATTGTGCTCAGGTCGGCGGCCACACCACGCGAAGGTGTTATCTTGGTTACTTTCGTTCCCACCAGACGCATCACCCGATAACCGAACGTGGCCAGGCCAACAGCAATGCCAAGACCACCGAGCACTAAAAACCATATATTCACGGGAACCTTGCCGGGAACGGTATTGTTCTTGACGATTTCCGCTACTGCGGCCAGCGGCCCGACGGCATTGGCCACATCGTTGGCCCCGTGCGCAAAAGCCACCGTACAGGAAGTGATAACGACCAACACCGCGAAAATCTTCTCCACCGCAGCGAGCTGCTGCTCGAATGGCAATTCGCCATTGTAATTGCGATTTCTTCTGATAAACAGGTTCGAAATCCCAGCGGCGATAAGCCCGCCTATAATGCTAAGGGTAATAGCTTCCGACCCTTTCAAATCCAGGTGAATGTTTTTCAGACCCTTATAGATTATCGCTATAATCAGTATGGCAAAGGTAAAAAAAACGCAAACCGGAACCCCTTTCCGCGCCGCCACCACGGGCTTTTCAACCGCCAGTATGTGACGCGAGATTAGTTTGAATATGATAAAAGCCATCGCCCCACCTGCCAGCGGAGAGATGAACCAACTGGCCACAATCTGACCCAGCTTACCCCAATGAATATGCCCTAAACCGGCCTGCAGAATTCCAAACCCGATAATAGCCCCGACGATGGAATGTGTGGTCGAAACCGGCATGCCGAAGTACGACGCCAGATTCAGCCACACCGCCGCGGCCAGCATCGCACAAACCATACCGTGAGCGAGCATACGCGGGTCGTGCGTGAACGCCTGCGTGTCTATTATTCCCTGCCGAACGGTATCCGTAACGTGGCTGCCGACAAGCACGGCCCCGCAGAAATTGCAGATGCCCGCCAGAACCACAGCCCAGAAGATGGTAAGGGCATTAGACCCGACCGCATCGGCCATGGAATTGGCCACGTCGTTGGCGCCGATATTCCACGCCATGTAGAAACCAACTATAATTGCTATGGCAACGAGCACTTCCATTGAGACAGTGTTCCTCCGCTCCAGGGCCGGCTATTTCTTACGAATAATGAGGCGAAGATATTTAGCGGTTTTTTCAGCGTTGTTTGACACTCGGCCCAGTGTTTGGCAATACTTATCGAGGAAAAAAATTGTCACCGGGTCAAGTTTGTCCTCCATATTATAAAGATGACGGGCGAATTTTCTTTCCAGGCGGTCGGCCTGCCATTCTTCTTCGCCTATTCTTGCAATAGATTTCAGCATTTCCTCGGCTTCTTCGCCCGCAAAGGCAGCCTCAGCAAGGGTCGAAAGCCTATTCGTCAGCTCCATTAAGGCCTCACTGATGCTGATTACCTTCTCGACAAAAGTCATAAAATCCGCTTTGAGTTCTTCTGGAAGTTTCGTCTTGCGAATCAGCAGCACAACGGCAAAATCCTCCGCGGCATCTGCCACATCGTCCTGATACGCCAAAAACTGGCTCAATTCCAGCCGCCCTACCGATAGAAAGTACATCTTCGTAATCTCATCGCGCATTGCCGTTTTGATCTGGTCCGCCTCGTGCTCGGTCTTCGACATTTGGTTGTGTAATTCTTCGATCTTCTCATAGTCCTCCGCCAGCAGCGCATTCGTTAGAGGACGTAGAAGCTCAGCACACTCGTGCACCTTTTTTGCGTGCTCCTGCAGTCCTATGAATGGTGACGGAGCGAAAAACCTGTCTAAAACTCCCATTGTTTTCTCCTTTTAAACAAGGATTAGTTTAGCTGGAACCACAAAAACACTATTGATTCCTGAAAAAATAATAATTGATAATTGGAAAATAATCAATAATCAAAGCGCCAGTTTGCGCAAAATCCCTATCCCCTGCTGAATTTTTTCATCACTCGTGGCGTAGCTTATCCTGAAATGCGTATCTTTTTCGCTGAATACATTGCCCGGGATAACAAGCACGTTGTTGGCGATTGCCTTTTCTACAAATTCTGTCCCTGAGCCGCCTGGCGCCTTAACGAATGCGTAAAACGCTCCGCCGGGCTTGATAAGCTCGAACTTGCCCTTTAGCCCCTCATAAAGAAGGTCCCTTTTTCTTCTGTATGCATCGACCAAATCTTTTGTCTCATAATCCAGAGCGGCAATAGCTGCCTTTTGAAACGGTGTGGGCGCACAGACAAAGGTGTACTGCTGTATTTTCGTCATCTCTTCGACCACATTGCCTAAAGACTCGTGGGCCGCCGCATAGGCAAGCCGCCAGCCGGTCATCGCATAACTTTTACTGAAGCCACGCAGCAAAAGTGTTCCATCGTAATGATGAGCTATGCTCGGACAATCGCCGTCGTAGCAGAATCTCTCGTATATTTCATCGGTCATAACAAGTATATCTTTTTCCGCCGCCACTTCGGCAAGTGCCTTTATCTGCTGCTCCGAATATACCACGCCGGTCGGATTGCACGGCGAATTGAGTATAATCAGCTTGGTTCTGGCGGTTATTGCCTCGGCGATTTTCTCGACAGGCAACTTGAAATCCGAATAGCTGTCAACAAAAGCGCACTTTCCGCCTAACAGATTGACCAAATGCTTATACATTACAAAGTACGGGTCAGGTATAATTACTTCATCACCGGGATTGATAAGCACCATAAACGCCAGCAGCAGCGCCCCGCTGACACCGCTGGTCACGAGAACTGCCGGATTTGCCCAGCCGAACTCGTTTTTTACCTGCTCAGCTATTTTTCCCTTGAGTAAATTATCGCCTGCTGTTTGTGAATATTTATTCAGGCCTGCCGTAATTGCCTTTATCGCTTCGTCTTTCAGCGCATCCGGCACATCGAAGTCCGGCTGCCCTATCGAGAAATTCACAGGGTCTTTCAGCTCCGCCGCCAGCGCAAAGACCTTCCGTATCCCGCTTGCATCAATCTTACTCGTCCTATCTGCTAATATCTTTTCCATTTGCCGCGTATAATAATCACATCCCTAAAATAATCAATGAAAAACTCATTCCGTGTTTAGCCGTCGCCGGTACGGCGACGTACCACACAACGTGAATATGTCATCCTGAGCGAAGCGAAGGATCTGGCAACCGGATTGAATGAACCCCCCATGTGTCATTCCCGCGAAAACAGGAATCCAGTCTTTCATTTGTCACTCACCGCCAATGTCGCCTTGCGCACAGAAAAACAATCGTCCCCTGAAAAAAGCAGATAGCAGGTTTTGCCATCCCTGCTCATCCATTTCGTCGGCATCGAACTTGTCTCACCCGGCCCAACGTCCCACTGCTCCGCATAATACACGGTAGTCCACGGCCCCCACGGCTCCGGCCCATCGAAAATACCAATCCCACCCTTAAACCGCATATCATCATCGCCATATATCGTTTGGCACCATAGATACCTTTTCAGCCCGGCATTATAACTGACCCCTGAGCGATAGCATTTACCGGGATTAACAAAGACAGTCCCTCGCTCACTGATACTTTTCGTCCAGATGGGAGAACCGGAACTATCAAGCCCCTTGAAAAATTCATACCCCCCCTGCTCTCTTATTTTATCTTTCGCCACCCGTGCCATAACCATCTTATCCGCGGGCTTATAAGCGCTATCGCTATCCGGCGAATAAATATATACAAACTCATCTCTCGCACCAGCGTAATTTTTGCCGAAGTTCAGGAATGTGGGACAGCCGAAGCTAATCGTGAACTTCCAATCGCACCATTTCCACGTTTTGCCGTGGTCCGCGGACCAGGCAAGCTGTGAATTGCCGGTATTTCTGACCAGCATATAGAGCACGCCATCGACGCAAAGAATTCCGCCGGCCTTCGCTCCCTTTGCCCCTTGCCCTAATCGCTCACCGCTCTTTGTACGGATATTCACACCCCGGAAATCAGGCGGCGACCCGATGACTTTTGCAATACCGAGACTCAGCTTCTTTTTGGTTTTTGGCTCAAATCCCCAGCCGTCCCCGTAAGCTGTGTACTGATTATCGTCGTCAGCCCAGGTAATCGGCCAGTTATCGCTGCCCGGCGCCTTTCGAATAATCGTCCCGGCAGCCGCCCACTCGATACCCTTTATCACACGACTCGGCGGATAAGGCGCACGGCTCGTTTCCCTTTTTGTCTTCACCGCCATCACGATTGGTTCCATAAACGGCTTCAGCACGTCGTAATGCACAGAACTGGTGCGCTTCAAGGACTTGCCGGCGCGAGCGGCAACAATATCGAGACTGGGAATAACTATAATTAAGCTGTCATACAATCCCCACGACCAGTAAGCATCTTGCGGCACCTTTACCATCGTTCCGTCGGCGTTGTTCCACCACAATAGGCCATAGTGGTCCGAGGCGTTGAAGTAGCTTTCCGGCTTGACCACGCCCAGCCCACACACGACCCGCGGCACTGTTCGTACCGCATCCACAAACGAGGCGGGGATGATTTGCTTACCCTGCCAGCGCCCGCGTCGCAAATAAAGGTATCCGAGCCGGGCCATCGCATCGACGTTGGCGCTGATGCCTGAGCCGAACTCCCGCCGTTTGATACCGTTAATCTCTCTCGGCCGATACGCATTATTCCGCCAGGTCAAATCAGATGGCTTGATGCCAATCGGACCGAAGACGCGCTTAAACATCAGCGCGTTCAGGTCCTGCCCATAAACTAACGTAATGCATTCCGCCAACCAGTTCGGCCCCCCGTCACTATACGACCATTTTGTCCCGGGCTCGAACAGCAGTTTGGTGTAGCCGCCGGGCTTGTCGAAGCCGGCGGTCTGCGTAGCAAGGTGAAACAGGGTTATCTTATCGAGCCAGCCGGTGCCGGCGTTGGACTCAGGCGGAATACCAAAACTCGGATGATATTTTTTGGCCTGGTCATTTAAGCTCCTGATTTTACCGTCTTTAAGGGCAAGACCCACGGCGGTAACACCAATCGCTTTAGTCGATGATTTCAGGTCGTATCGTCGAGCCGGGTCACCCCACTGCATAACAACTCGGCCGTGGCGGACAACGCAGCCCGAGCCGCCACCGGTGAGTGCATAGTCGCGCGCCTTTCGCAATATGGCCGCATCCATTCCTGCCTCTACCGGCCTGGCCCGCTTCCACGTGGGCATCGGCCAAACTTCACCGCCGCCCCCCTGCCCTACCGCCGACGAACCCACCGGCACTATTACCATCATTGCTAACGCAAAAGCAGCTTGTCTTCTCATTTTTTCTCCTCAAAAGTTGTTGATTCAGTACTTTGTAACTGGCGAAAGACGATAAAATCATACCACCTTTCGTTTCGCAGTCAATATTAAAGCGGGACACCAATGGTGCGCATAGAACGAACTGCAATCCCACGACATCGGGAAAGCGGCATCGTGAACAATTTTAGAAAAGCGTAGCTTTTACTCCTCTTTTTTTTCTTCGGGTTCCGTACCTTCAGCGGCTGCTTCAGGCGCAGCTTCTTCTTTAGCGACTTCTTCCTTTGCTGCTTTTCGGCCGACGTGGCTCTTGCGATGGGCCACTTTCGGCAGCCCAAGCAGAGAATCTTCCTCAGACCACCGCTCTTCCTCTTTTAGCTGCTCAATACGCTCAGCCCGCGTCAGAACGTTTCGGTGCCTCTGCAACGCGCTTTTGATTTTCAGAGACCGGTCAATAGACATCCAACTCTCCTGAAAAACTAATCGTCAAACTTCCTCCCGTATGCATCTTT
>JAUVYZ010000149.1 GCA_030602845.1 Phycisphaerae bacterium
GAAAAACAGACAAGTTGTAAAAAGCCGGGGTGGCATTAGGCGGCGCGAGTTTATCGGTGCAGCATTGGGCGGTGCGGCAGCTGCCGGCGGTCTTTTATCAGGTGTTAAAACGGTCTCAGCCGCCGGGCAGGCCGCCACGGGCGTGTATCGCGAAGAGATTCGAACGCCCATTGTCGGTCATTACCAGGTGATAGTTGCCGGCGGCGGTCCCGGCGGCTTCATAGCGGCGCTGGCAGCGGTCCGCAGTGGGGCTGAGACGCTGCTGATTGAGCGCTATCCGTTCCTGGGCGGCAACGGGACTGCGGGGCTGATGACCTGCTACAACGGCTTCCGTAACCAGCGGCCGCCTGAGGCGCTGCAGACCGTCAAGGGCATTCCCGCCGAGTACATCGCAGAGATTGTGCGCCTCGGCGGCGTGGCTGATGCGGATAATTATTCCAGAGAATTCCAGCACGACGTCGCCAACGGGGACATACCCTACTGCGTCGGCTATGACCCGGAGGCCGCCAGGGTTGCGACCCTGAACCTGGTCAAGAAGGAGGGCGTGAAGCTGCGCCTGCATAGTTGGGTCGTTTGGCCTATGCTCGACGGCCCGCGAGTAACGGGCGTGATTGTAGAGTCCAAGTCCGGCCGACAGGCCATCGCAGCAGACATCGTCATTGACGCCACGGGCGATGGCGACATCGCAGCACGGGCCGGCGCCCCATTTATGAGCCCTGCCAAAAAGGGCGACCGCATGGGAATGAGCCTGATGTACCGCCTCGGCGGGCTGCCGGCCAGCATCAAGGGGACATACGGTGGAATCCGTATCGGCGACCGGGTCGTCAAGTGGGGTCCCGGCTTCGGCGGCGACGGACTGGACGTCGAGAACCTCACCCGGGCCGAGGTTGAGACACGTCTGAAGCTCTGGGACCGCATCCAGAAGCTGCGAAAGAAGCCGGGGATGGAGTCAGTCTATCTACTGCAGTCGGCGACGGGCATCGGCGTCCGCGAGACACGCCGTATCCTCGGCGAATACGTCGTTACCGAGCAGGACGCCATCAAGGGTACGCGCTTCGGCGACGTCATTGCCATCAGCTCGAACCCGATGCCGAGCTACCACGGCAGGCGGTTCTTCTTCAACCACGAGGGCTTCAATATCCCTTATCGCTCGCTGGTCCCGAAGAAGGTCGAGGGTCTGATACTGACGGGACGCTGTATCTCGTGTGAGCAGGCGCCGTTCCAGTCCGCCCGCTCAATGGCGCCGGCGATGGCCATCGGGCACGCTTCGGGCTGTGCGGCGGCAATGGCGGCGAAAGGCAAGGTCGCCCCGCGGAAGCTCGACGTCAAGGCCCTGCAGAAACTGCTGCTCAGCCAGAACGCTGAGCTGCGTATGCAGCACGCTTGATAATTATTTCGATTATGCCGTCTTCAAAAATGCAGGAAGCCCCGGCTAAAGGCTTTTTCGCTTTTCGTCTTCCGACAGTGGTTCGTTGAGCGAGCCGGAGCGGAAGCCCTGCAGGTCAACGGTTACGAACTTGAAGCCGAGCGATTTTAATTTTTCGACAATTTGGGAGCGGGCCGGCTCTGTCGAAACTTTTTCGATATCCTGGGGATTAACTTCTATCCGAGCAACGGTGTCGTGATGGCGAACGCGAAATTCAACCAGGCCTAACTGCCTCAGAAACTCCTCTGCTTCATCAACTTGCTTCAGCCGATCTTCGGTAACTTCCAGGCCGTATGCGATCCTCGAAGCCAAACAGGGATTCGCCGGCAAATCAGCGGTAGGCAAACCCAATTCTCTGCTTAATTGACGGATGTCGTTCTTGGTTAGCTCGGCTTCTGCCAGCGGACAACGGATACCGAAGATATTCAGTGCCCTATTGCCCGGGCGAAAGTCATCAAGGTCGTCGTAGTTTGTCCCGAACACAACATTGTCAAAGCCCTTTTCTTTGGCGATGTCCAGGAGAATTTTACAGATGTGAGATTTACAGTGGAAGCAGCGGTCGGCCCTGTTGGCGGTAAACTTCGGGTCGGCAAGTTCGTCCGTCTCGATGACCCCAAGCTCGGCGCCAATACTCTTTGCCACCTTGGTCGCCCGTTTCAGCTGGTTACTCGGCTCAGCAACACCGGCACTTATACATGCTAACACATTCTCAGCGCCGAGCGTATCGACCGCCGCCTTCAAAAGAAACGTACTGTCCACCCCGCCGGAGTACGCAACAACCACTTTACCCAGCTCCTTGAGAATTTGCTGAAGCGAGTTGTATTTTTCCTGCAGATTCACACAGCCGATGGTGGGAGTCGGACCCACAACCTCAGCTTTACGAAAGCTGTGCTCTGCCATTGAGCTACATCGGCATATATGCCGGTTATAATACCGATCATTGTGTGGTCTGTAAACCCCGTTAGAAAACTCAGGTGGGGTATTAAATCCCCGCTGTGTTATTAAATTTGTAAAGAATATCATACCCACCCAAAGAGCAGTCTTTCTAACGGGGTAAAGAGGCAACATCGGGTCAATCAGCAGGCGCTCCGAACGATTTTTTTCGCCTCGCTGGTCCACAAAGGACAGAAGACCGAGGGCAGAGGTCTGACGTCGGACTGCTGTTTCAGGCCTTTGGGCGGAGGTGAAATTGGCTTTGATTGGGTTTGAATTGGGTTTGTTTCGCCGCGTGGGGCGGGAAAATTGGCTTTGATTGGCTTTGATTGGGTTTGAATTGGGTTTGTTTTCACCAAGTGTCCAATTGGATTTATTTTCATAATTCACCGTATGAAAAGACTTTACATTCACTTGACTTTTTCGGAAATTGGCTTTGTTTGTTAAAAAAGAGCTGATTTGTAGAGGCTTCTCTACAGTTGTAGAGGCAAGAGGGCAGAAGACAAGGGTTAGGGAAGAGGGGTTAGGGGCGAGGGCCCAGTTAGAAAGCAAAATATAGTCAGTTGCCAGTAATTGGTAGTTATTCACCATCGAACATTCACCATTGACTCCAAGTTATCTATCCGCCTGAGGCGGACAAGTTTTGGGGCGTATAGGCGTTTTCTTCATCGGCGGCGTTGGGATTTTCCAGATTCCGCATGAGGTGCAGTCTTTGTAACTCGAGGAGCGTTTTGTAGAGACTGTGCTCAATTCGGCGTTCATACATAAGGAGGCGGTCGAGGACCCTTGCATTCGAGAAGTCCTTTATTGCCATACGACCGAGAGTTAGATGGGCAGCGGAGGCGGATGGGGCGGTCTGCGATTGGTCGTGGTTTTTGAAAAACAGGGATTGGGTGAGTTTGGCTAATGGGCCGGAGGTATTATCTGCGTTCAGGGCGTCGATGGTCTGGTTCTGGATGCGGCCGACCCGTTTTAGCCGCCAGGAAAGAATGACAATGCGTTCGGAGAGCATAGATTCCATGGGGCTGACGGGGGCTAGCTCGCTTAGTATCCGGTCTCGGTACAGACAGAAATCGGCCTGGTTTTCTAAGCTGATTACGGCCTGACGGGCCAAAAGGCCGTGTTTGACGGCGTTCTGTGAGACGGCGGCCTTGCTTTCGCTGGTGTGTGGGCCTGTCGATTTTTGTGCGTTACGCCGGTTTGCGAGGATTTGTGCTTCTGTAGCCATGAGAAATGCTCCTTTGTTATTGGTAATTGGTAATTGACCATTTTAGCCTATTTTAACCTATTAGTTAGATATGCATTATACTTCATAGAAAGTTAGATGTCAAGTAAATTTTTGGCCACTGATTAACACGAATGAAGACGAATTAAAGGGGCAGGCCTGCGTGCCTGCCCTGGGCAACTCTACAGTCATTTAGGGAGTTTACATAAGTCATTGAAATTAAATAAGTTAGAGTTCTTGAGGAGGACACCCGATGTTTTTCCATGTTTTTGAGGCCAAAACGGCAGAAAAAAAATTCTTGATTTTTTTATTTTTTGTTTGCAATGCAGACATGTCTGTGGTATATTACGTGCAAAGCAATAAATTAGAAGCAGAAAGGAGCAATATTATGAATGCACAACAAAATCAAGTTCCGCAGAATACCGAAAAACTCAAAGAAATTCAGAAATGGACACGACGTTATGCAGAAAACCGAACCCTGCCTTTTCTAGTCGGGATGTTAACCTTCCTGTTTTTGTTTTTGGGCACCGGCGGGCTGTTCTATGTAGCAGGCAACGCGTACCGAGCGGGGAATATGCTTTTATTCTGGGTTTGTATCTTTGCTGTGGTGCTTGTGTCTACGGCGATAATATTGGCCGCAAGATTTATTGAACGGCTGTTATATCGTAAAGAAGGGCAAGTTACACTTGCGATCCCCAAAAAAACAAAAAGACAGCAAACGGCAGGTAGGGTTGCGGGATTGCTATTCGGCGTCTGTGTTATGATTTCGATAATCTTGGTAGTGCTTTGTAATATACCAATTAAATATATGCAGCCTGTTTCAGCAATTTGTTTTATTCCACTTATTATAGCTATAGGAATCTGGCAACCACCATCTGTTAATCCTGCCGGTTTTTTAGTATGGCTATGGCCAACCCTTTATGTTATTCACGCTATCCTGATCGTTGCAGGCGTGCCCATTCTATTTCGCAAGCCCTGGATATTTCTCAATATGCTAATACCCATAGCAGGATATGGAATTCTATGTGGCTTGATTGGCCATATCTACAGCCGATATGCATTGAAAAAGCTAAAAGGCCTCACACATCCTGAAGGAGACGCGGCTAATGGAGATTGACAAGATTATCCATGAGCCGGCAAGATTGAGGGTCATGATGATTCTGGCCGGGCTTGAACAAGCTGATTTTAAGTTCCTGGTGACGACTCTTCGTTTGACAAGAGGGAACTTGAACAGGCATATGGAAAAACTTGAATCTGCAGGCTATCTAAAAGTCAAAAGGTCCATCAAAGGCAAAGTCCGGAATACCAGCTACCAACTTACGCAAGAAGGTTCTAAAGCGTTGGCTCAATATTGGGAAAATCTCGATGCCGTTCGGCGATCAGGCCAGCCATAATAAACGACCCATATTGGGATAACCATTCGTAATCTTCGTCATCGACTTTTGCGTTCAGGCCGTTGCCTAACGGTATCTCTTTCATTATTCTCTCTTACCTCTGCTCAGTCGGCCTCTTTTTGGCCTGTTTTTATCAGGGGCAGTCACCGTTTTAGTACACTGTCTCCGACCATTAACTCGTGCTACGTAGCGAGTTACTTCGCAGAGTAGCATAGGTGGCTGTCCTTAGTTTCCAAAAATCCCAGGGGTAGCTTATTTTTCTGCCATTCTAACTGCATATATGTATCCCGTTCTTGATTTTCTTGAACCGATTTTTGTTTGAACGGCAAAAGCGTTTTCAGTAAGGATATTTATCAGCCGATCAGGTTTTTCAAAATGATACTCCATCACAACTACATCTATCCTGCTAATAATATTTTCTTCCCTAAGCCTTTCAAATATCTCGAATTCTGCACCCTCGCAATCGCATTTAATGATTATGTGTTTATTTTTATTTTCTTCTAAAATAGCAGCGACTTCCTTTGCCGCATCTTTGACGACAACTGTTTCTTTTTTTGTGTTTTCCTGGTTTTTACAAACATCGTGAGTTGTACTCATACTGCCGGTAGCATCATCCATATACGGCAGTTCAAGGGTTTTCTCTGATTTGCCAAGGCCGAAGTTGAAAGCATTTATTTTTTCACTAAGTTGGGGATTAAGTTCCAGATTCCTTTTTGCAAGCTCAAATGTAGGTTTAAACGGTTCATAGGCGTATATTTTTTTTATGTTTTCATTGGATGCAAAAAGTAAAGAAGCAGCTGCTCGATTCATCCCT
>JAUVYZ010000074.1 GCA_030602845.1 Phycisphaerae bacterium
TCCCGCCGAGAAATGTCCCCGGCGTCAACACAACCGTCTCGGTAGAGTATAACGAGCCGTCCTTGCAACCCACCGCCCGCACTTTATCATCGCAGGTTTCTATCTCTGTCGCTATCGCTTCGATAATGGTCAAATTAGCAGTTTGTTCAAGCGCTCGCCGCATAAAGTCCTGATACTTCTGCCTGTCCGCCTGCGCCCGCGGCGACTGCACAGCCGGGCCTTTCGAGCGATTCAGCATCCGAAACTGGATACCCGTTGCATCTATCGCCAGCCCCATCAGTCCCCCCAGCGCATCAATCTCGCGCGCAATCTGTCCCTTCGCAAGTCCGCCGATGGCAGGATTGCAGCTCATCCTGGCTATCGTGTCTTTGCCGATGGTTATAAGGCAGGTTTCAGCGCCGATTTTAGCGGCAGCATGAGCGGCCTCGACGCCAGCGTGACCTCCACCTATAACGATGCAATCAAACTCTTTTGCTTTCATTCGCATATTTTTTAACGCGGAGAGCGCAGAGAAAATATAATAATAAAAAGAAAAGAATGTGGATCCCTGCGAAGTCAGGAATGACCATATTAAAAACCTCTGCGTACTCTGCGAGCTCGGCGGTTAATCTTTTTTTCTTTTTCCTTTCCCTGCCAGGGCAACTGCCGATGCAATTGCAAAATTTGCCGTATGTGTGATACTAACGCTTATATGTTTAATCCCAAACTTCTCGGCAAGCTTCTTGACCTCCCCGGTGAGAGTAACCTCAGGCTGACCGGCAGGATTGTTTACTATCTCTATATCCGTCCAGGCAATCTTACCCCGCCAGCCCGTCCCCATCAGTTTAAGAATTGTTTCCTTTGCCGCAAAACGCCCGGCTAATTTCTCTATTCGGTCCTTATTCGCCTCGGCGTATGCCTGTTCAGCGGCAGTAAAAATCCTGTCAATAAAGCGCTCGCCGTGCCGCTTTATCATCTCTTCTATTCGCGGACAATCCACAAGGTCTATACCGTGGGCTACTATTTCCATATTGAAAAACGCCTAAAGTGAACTAAAGTACCTAAAGTGAAAAGATAATCCATAATTTTAGGCACTTTAGGCACTCCAAACTTTAGCTCACTGCCTTTCGTTGCTCATTCGGTAAATTTTTTCCAGGCAGAAATCTATGAATGCATCCATATTACTCAGGGCCGCTTGCCGCCAAAGTTTGGCAGTAAGCCTGTCAATAGCTTTTTTCCGGCGGCCAAAAATAATTTTGGCCTCTACCACCCCCTGCACCTCTTCAAGAGACTTAAAGCTTTTCGACTGTTTCTCTTCCAGCTTCATTATGAAAATATGCTCTCCTGTCTCAATTGGCCCCGCAATCTGACCCGGCTTTAGTTTCTCGGCTTCGGCGGCAAGAACATCATATGGTGCGGCTAATGACTGCACCTGAACCGGCTTCCACAATCCGCCAAACTCTCGCCTGTGCCCGTGCGAATACTTCCTGGCCGATTCGCCGAAATCTTCACCTGCCCGCAAACGTCTAACCAATTCACCGGCCAGCTCTTTTGCTTGTTCGAGCCGACTCTGATTTGCGTCCGCCACTTCCAATTCAGCCGGCTTAATATCAATGAGCCGAAACTTTAACATCGCCTCCGTAGAGAAAAATTCGTCTTTCATTTCATTATAGGTGTCCACCAGCTCGGTGTAAGTGATTGGCCCGGCCTTTGGTAATTGCGATGCTATGTAAGATTGAGTGAGAATCACCTTTTTCTGATATTCCTCAAAGCTCCGCCAATCCATCCCCATTTGCTTTAGTACCTCTTCCGCCCTGGCGTAATCGCCCCCGAAGCCGACAACAAATTTCCTCACTTCCGTTTCTACCGCCTTTTCCACAGCTTCATCAAATTGTTCTCCCGCATCTTTTTTGGCCTCCTGATAAAGCAAAATATCCGATACTTTGATTATAAGAACCCTCTCAAGGTCACCCCTGGCCTGCAACTTGAACTGCTCAAAACTACTTCTTTTCGCAAGTGGCTTGAAATCTTCTATAAACGGCAAAACCATTTCGTCGGCAGTTATGGTCTCACCGCCCACCGCCAGCACAAAACCGCCTGATGCCTTCGGCAGACCCGTCCTCCGGGCAAAAGGAATCGCCGCCAGCTCTTCCTCGCTATACTTCGGCTTCTTACCACCCCCGCAGCCGGAAAACAAAACCAATAACGCTAATAAAAAAATACACTTACGCACAGCATATCCTCTTAACCTGGACATTTTACCCGTAGGGGCAGGCCCACCTGCCTGCCCTATAACTCATTAAGAGCAAAATTCTACGCCAAAGCCCCAATATAATCCACAAAAACCAACAACAAAATTTTTCTCCCATCTACTAACTCAAAACTAAACACTCAAAACTCAAAACTACTTCTCGCTTTCCTCAACCTCCCATTTCAATTCCCCAGGCCGCCTTCGGCTCTGTAATTCTTACCGCCTCTGAGATTTTTTCATCCTTTCATACATCTTCAAATCAAATATCAAAATTCCTCTTCCGACACCGGCCTTATCGCCTCTTTTGGCAAACTGAAAAGCCATATACCGCCCGTCGTCGCTCACGACCGGGTTGCTGGCCTTGTAGCCGGGATAGTCGCCAAAGAAAGTCAGCCGTTCCGTCTGTCCCGAGCCGTCCAGCGCTAACTTGTAGATGTCAATATATTGGCTCCCTTTCTTGCTGTGCTTATCGCACTCGACCAGTGTGTGTTTGCCATCAGGAAAAATGCCTTCCGGCTCGTCATACTGGTTCGGCGCTTTTGAGTAGTTGACCGCCTTGCCGGTCTCGATATCCAGCCCCGCAACTTCCGTGCCCTGGTAACCGTATGCGCTGAAAATCAGCTCCTTTTCATCCGGCGGCCGAAGGTTCTGCGTCTCAAGTCCGGTCTTAAACGGCAAATCCCGCCTGTCCAGAATCTTTTTCTTGTTCGCCAGTTTAGCTGCGCCATTTTCGTAAACTACATCCGCCATATAGAACGCTCCGCCCTGCGTCCACGCTATCCGCATACGCCTGCGCGAAACCGCCGGGCCCTCAGAGCACTTCTCACCCAACGGCACAGGCGACCCGGAAAGGTCCTTCTTCAGCACCCATAATTCGGCGTTCTTCTCGCTCCGGCTCGCCTGTGGGTTCTTCGCATCGAACTGCCGCGCCCCCGATAGCAGAATGTCGCCATTGGCGAGATACAGCGCCCGCGTGTAGCCCTCGTGATAGTAATGGTGTGTCATCGGACGGATAATCTTCGTCGCCAGTTTTATTTCATACACGTCGCCAAAGGTCTTCTCAATAAACAGTATGCGCTTGCCGTCGTGCGACCAGTCCGCCCTTTGCCCGAAGTGCGTTACCCGCCTTATATGCCGTGGCAATTCATCCAGTGGCGACTCACCTTTCCTGCTCCGCAATCGACCCGAACAGCCTTCCAATACCAGCCCCGCCAAAACCAATAATAAAAGTTTGTTGCTTCTGTACCACATAATTCTTCTCCCGTTAATTTATAAAATTATGTCTTTGCTTTAAGTTGCAGCTTGTGGAATACTCAAGGCCTTCGCCAGCCGGTTGTTTCAATCCTGTTAAACTCGGCCTCTATGTCTGTGCCTTCGTAAAACGACAGCCAGCCTCGCAGCCGATGCGTTTCGCCGGGTGCGGCGTCCGGAAACTTCGGGTCCGAATGGAAGCACGGGCACTTCTCATTGCCCCACGGCTGGTGGCAGTTCTCCCACGCCGTAATAATCCACCGTTTCCCATCGCTCGACCGGCAGGCAACATACGGATTTGTGAATACTTTATTGTCGTTGGTCTGCTGCTCAAAGCCCGCCGCCATCTTCGTCATCACGCAGTTCTGCACCCGCAAATCGCTGAGCTTCTCGTCCGTCCCGTTCTTGAGCCACAGTTCCATCCGCACCGCTTCCTTTGTCGGCTTGACCTTCACGCCGAATATGATTCCATTCGGCAGTTTTCGCTCAATGTCCAGTGTCCCATCCGGATGCCGATTCCACTCTAATCGGGGTAGAACAATGTCTTGCTTTGTCCATATCGTGTCGATATGCGTATGTGCCAGATACGTCAGCCCTAAGTTCGACCAGATAGCTTCCGGCACATCCACGACGACGTAGCTGTTTGCGTCCCACGGTGTAAAGACGCTGAACTTCGTCTCACGCTGCGGGTCAATCGCTCCATCTAAAAACCCGATTCGCGGATGACGCCCTCCCGGATAAGGCAATACCAGCAGCGGCGCATCCTCTGCCCGCCTCGGACGATTATCCGGCCGAATATCAAACTTCTTCAGCGCAGCTACAATTGCCTTCTCCGTCAGACCCGTTGCCGCACTTATCTCTTCATTCGTAAACCGGTGGTACCACACCATATTTTCGAGCCAGTACTTCAGTTCCTCATCACTGCCCGGCTTGCGAAAATTCCCCGAACCACTTTCTTCCTCCTCTTCAATCTCCCACTTCAATTCACCAAGTCGCTCCGGCATCACGAATTCAATGCGTCCATTATTGAACAATATATTGCAGCCCTTACCCTTATGATTTTCAGTGGTCAAAATCTCCGGCCCGCCAAACTGATTCCAGCCACCTTTGGTCTCAAACAAGAGCACCATATCCGCTGGCGAATTCGGCTCAGCATTCGGATTAATCGCATAATGACAGCGATCCTTATCGCCTCCTCTTAATGCGCTTTTGCAAATAAATGTCTTCGCATCCACATAATGCCTTTCATCATAATTCTCTACCAACAAATCGCACCACTTGTCCGATGTAGGATACTTTCCATCAAAATCATTGGCATAAAGACGCATCACAATGCCCAAGCGGTGTAAGTGTGATCCACAAATCGAGATGGGTGGTGGTCGTTTAGCCGGAGTTACAATAAGGCATACAAACAAAAAAGTGAACGAAATCCCAGCCATAACTATTCCTAACGTAGCTGACACCCGGTCGGCTATTCTACCATTACCTTTACGTATTTTCCCCAGCGCAGCTGCTCCGAAAACAATCCCGACGGTTGCGAATGACCACCATATAAGGACGCCGAGAACAGATCGAACACTTTCTTCAAGTGTCACAAAATGCAAGTATATACAAAAACCCAGAATGGACAGCACAGGGGATATTACCGCAAGCTTTGAAGTTCTTAGCTTTTGTCCTTTTGCATAATTTCCCGTATCACTCATTTTTCCTTTCCTAAGATTTTTCGCAAGATTGTTATTAATGTTTTTGGCTCGAAGTAGTTTGCAGGCAAGCGCAAATATACCGTTTTTGAGTCGGAGACTCGAATTTTTCCCGACACATTCTTAAACAATAAATTTGCTTTGTTTTTAGCGTCTTTTTCAAAAGAAAATATCAAATCCTGTTCGGAAGTAACAACACTTTTTATGTCCCATTTGCTTGCTGCAATTCGCAGGCCGGCCAATTCCAGCACTAATTTGACTTCATCCGGCACCGGTCCATATACATCAGCTAATTCGCCCTCAATTTGTTTCAAATCGTCGCCGGTCCTTGCAACAGCAATTTTGCGATAGGCATCCATCCGGTGCCTGTCCAGAGGTATGTAATTTTTCGGTATATACGTCGCAAAGCCCAAATCAACAACCGCCGTCGGTATCGCCTCCACCGGCTCGTTTTTCATCTCTTTGACGGCATCGGCCAGCAGCTCGCAATACATCTGGTAGCCCACCGTCTGAATATGCCCCGATTGCTCAGGCCCCAGTATATTACCCGCCCCGCGAATCTCCAAATCCCGCAGAGCAATTCTAAAACCGGCCCCAAGATGCGAATATTCTTCGATAGCTTTTAAGCGCCTCGCCGCCACCGGCGTAATCGGCCTTGACGCCGGCAGCAGCATATACGCATACGCCCGATGTTTATACCTGCCCACCCTGCCGCGAAGCTGATGCATCTCCGCAAGCCCAAACCGGTCCGCATCGTTTATAAAAATCGTATTCGCATTCGGAATATCCAGCCCCGACCCGATAATTGTCGTACACACAAGCACGTCGGTTTCACCCATCACAAAATCTACCATCGCCGCCTCCAGCTCGCTCTTGGGCATCTGGCCGTGCGCGATAGTAACCTTTGCGTCACTAACGAGTTTTTGAATCTCCCACGCCTTTTTCTCAATCGTCTTCACCCTGTTGTGCAGGAAGAACACCTGTCCCTGACGGTTCAATTCCCGAATAATCGACTTTCTGATAAGCTCTTTGTTGTAGGCCGTTACGGTCGTTACTATACTTCGCCTGTCCAAAGGCGGCGTCGCCAGTGAGCTTATATCACGCAGACCCAGAAGTGACATATGCAGCGTCCGCGGAATCGGCGTGGCCGTCATCGTAAGAACGTCAACATTGACGCGCAATTTCTTGAGCTTCTCTTTGTGTTCAACGCCGAACCGCTGCTCTTCGTCGATTATCAAAAGCCCCAAATCGCGGAATCCAACGTCGCCACTCAGAAGCCGATGCGTCCCTATCAGCACGTCAACCCTGCCCTGCTTTGTCCGTGCGATTATGTCCCTGGCCTGCTTTGGCGTCTTGAACCGATTAAGAACCTCGATGCAAACCGGAAAATCTGCAAACCGCTCGGTGAAAGTCCGGCCGTGCTGCACGCACAACACCGTTGTCGGCACTAAGATAGCAACCTGCTTACCGTTCTCGACCACCTTAAACGCCGCACGCATTGCAAGCTCGGTCTTGCCGTAGCCCACGTCACCGCACAGCAGTCTATCCATCGCCACGGCTTTCCGCATATCCGCCTTGATTTGCTCTGCTGCCGTAGTCTGGTCCGGCGTTTCCTGATAAGCAAATGACTCTTCGAATTCTCTCTGCCAGCTCGAATCAGCCGCAAACGCAATCCCGCCCATTGTTTGGCGCTTCGCCTGAATCTCAAGCAATTCGGCGGCAAGGTCCCGAACAGAGGCCGCAACTTTTTCTTTCTGCCTCTGCCATCTCGCAGAACCCACCTTGCTCAACGTCGGCCGTCTCGGACTTGTCCCGATATACTTTTGCACCAGCGCAATACTGCGGACCGAAACCTGTATCTTTACACCGTCGGCATATTTAATAGTCAAATACTCTGATGTACCCTCCTTTTCCTTGATGGTCTTCACACCCAGAAACTTACCGATGCCGTAGGAAGCGTGAACAACGTAGTCGCCCGCCTGCAAATCACTGAGCGTATCGACCGGCGACGTCGCCCGCATCGGCCTCTGCCTTCGCCTGAGCGCATATTGGCCAAACAGCTCATGATGACTTATTACAATCGTATTCAGCGAATTTACGACAAAGCCCTGATGAATAAACCCCTGCAACAGCTTAAAATTCGCCGGCACTTTTTCGTTAATCTCTTTTACAATCTCGCCGACCCGCTTGATTTCCGCCGAGGCCTCACAATAAAGCAATATCTTCTTTCCCTGCTTTGCCTCCTGGACTAATTCCTCCAGGCCTTCCTTATGTCCCGCCCACAGGGAAGCGGCCTTGTGCTGGAACCGCTGCACACTTTTTATATCGACCTTAAGGAAATCGCCGGGGGCCGAAGGGGCAAATCGGTAGATTCTCAACTGCGTAAATCCTTCTAAGCCGGTATAAATATCCCGCCAGCTATAGAGCCGCCCCGCATCTTCAGCCCGCTCTAAAAACACGTTTGCAACCTCTTCAATGTCACCCGGCTCTTCAAGAATTATTATGGTATCTTTAGGCAGGATATTTACAAAAAGCTCCCGCTGCTCTACCGCAGTCCCGCACACCACCGAAACTATATTGATGCTTTTTATTTGTTCGCTCGAGCGCTGTGTATCCAGATTGATTTCGCGGATACTCTCTACAATGTCGCCGAAAAATTCAACCCTCACCGCCTCAGACCCATTGTCATTGCGAGCAGCGCAGCTGCGTGGCAATCTCGCCTTTTCACTAACCAGCGGTGCATAAATATCAACAATCCCGCCGCGACGCGCAAACTGGCCCGGTAAGTCAATCCTCTCCACGCGCTCGAAACCATTATCTACCAGCCAGCCGACCACCTCTTCCGGCGACACTTCTCTTTCAATTTGCAATCCAAGACTGCTCTCTTCCAGCGCTTTCGGTTTCGGTATCGGCTGACAAAGCGCCTGTATCGATGCCGGCATAATAAATCGTGCCCCGTGCGTTGGCTCACGAGCGACGAGCGACGAGACACGAGCGACGAGCTTCAGCCTTTCAGCGCGAATCTCATCAGTGGCGTCGGCCAAATCTTCCTCGCCCTCCCAGGCAGGCAAAGATTCAATCCCTTCGCCCCCAAAAGTGTGTAAATCGTCGCCGGCCCTGTCGGCATCGTCAATATGCGGGCAGATATACAGAATCGGCCGGCCGAACTCCTTTGATAGGTAAGCCCCCAGCAGGCGCGCAAACGACCCCCACGTCCCCTCGACTTCTACCGGCCCGTCCTCGGGTTTTGCCGTCTTAAGCCGGGAGATTATCTCCGCAACCGTCTTATCTTTGCCAAGATTCACCAACTATTTAATAACCGTTAGCCACCGCCAGCAAGGCCCGGTCAAAAATCCTCAATCGAAAATAATCAATAGTAA
>JAUVYZ010000151.1 GCA_030602845.1 Phycisphaerae bacterium
CTCTTTTTTAACAAACAAAGCCAATTTCCGAAAAAGTCAAGTGAATGTAAAGTCTTTACATACAGTGGCTTATGAAAATAAATCCAATTGGACACTTGGTGAAAACAAACCCAATTCAAAGCCAATCAAACCCAATTCAAACCCAATTTGCCAGAGGGTAAAATTGATGCAAAGTGTGTATTTACAAAGGATTATGAAGAAAAATGCGGATAAGGGCTATGAAAAAACAAACCCAATTCAAACCCAATCAAACCCAATCCCCCAGCGCGATACGCAATACGCAATACGAGATACGAGATACAAACCCAATCAAACCCAATTTCAAACGGGGCACCTACTCGTTAACCGGATGAAGCCCAAATTATTGAATTTTCACCCCAGAAATAGTTTGACAGGTCTGTGTAATTCGGTAAAATACCTGTTTTTGTATTGCGAAAGAGACCTTTTTATGAAGAGCTTTATGGCAAAGAAAAATCAGGTCGAGCATAAGTGGCTGCTTGTCGACGCCGACGGGGCCGTTCTGGGCCGAGTGGCTGCGAAAATCGCACCGATATTGATGGGAAAGACCAAGCCCACATATACGCCTCACGTCGATACAGGCGACTATGTGGTTGTGGTAAACGCTGAGAAAATAAAGATTACCGGCAAAAAAGCTCAGGTGAAGGAGTATGACTATTACACGCATTTCCCCGGCGGCCATAAATTCGTCAGCTTTGCCGATATGATGGCCAGGAAACCTGAAAAGGTAATTGAATTAGCGGTAAGGCGAATGCTGCCGAAGAATAAGCTCGGCAGAAAAATGCTGAAAAAACTAAAGGTTTATCGTGGCCCGGAGCACAATCACCAGGCCCAAACACCTGAAAAGATAGAACTGTTCTAAGAAGGAACGCAAATTATGGCAGAGGCCAAAACTGACAATCCTGCTGCTAAGGCGACTGCGAAGACGGCAGCGAAAGGGCCGCAACCGTCGCAAAAACCAGCTAAGAAGGGACCCACTCCAGGCGGTTACTACTGGGGTACAGGCAGGAGAAAGAGCGCCGTCGCGCGAGTTAGAATTAAACCCGGCAAGGGCAAATTGCTCATTAACAAAAGAGAGCTTGCAGATTACTTCCCTCGAGAACAGGATAGAAAAGCAGTCCTGGCTCCTTTGAAGACAATTGAGCGTGAAAAATCATTTGATATCTTTGTCAATGTCCGAGGCGGCGGGACTTCCGGACAGGCGGGTGCGGTGTTGCTGGGGATTGCCAGAGCATTGAAAATCTATGATGAAAACTATATCCAGGCGCTGCGAGATAGCGGGCATCTTACCCGTGACAGCAGGATGGTCGAAAGAAAAAAGCCGGGCCAAAGGGGCGCAAGGAGGAGATTCCAGTTCTCGAAGCGTTAATTTGCGTTATTCTGTTTGGATTGTTACAATAGCCGCCGAGAGCAAATCCTGGCGGCTGTTTTTTTGGGAAGGAAATATTATGGTACGAGTTGCGATAATCGGAGCAAGCGGATATACCGGCGTCGAATCAATCGAAATCATTCTGCGCCATCCCGAGGCTGAGCTTACTTATCTTACGGCGCTCGAGTCCGAATGTGGTCACGCCGAGGATGTGTTCGGGCGGTTGAAAGGCCGATGCGATATGCAAATCGAGCCGTTGGATTTTGATAAGTTCACCGGCCTGGCCGATGCCGCTCTTTGCTGTCTGCCTCATAAGGTCTCTATGGAATTTGTCCCTAAACTGCTGGACGCCGGGCTGAAGGTGATAGACTTCAGTGCGGACTATCGCCTCAAAGACCCCAAGGTTTACGAGAAATTCTACAACGTAAAGCATATTGATACTGCTAATCTGGCGCGGGCTGTATTCGGATTGCCGGAATTGTTCCGCGAGCAGATAAAGGGCGCCGATTTAATCGCCAATCCCGGCTGTTTCCCGACAGGGGCATTGTTAGCCATAGCACCGCTGCTTAAAGAAGGCCTTGTTGAAACAGACTCGATTATTGTCAATGCGGTAACCGGTGTATCAGGGGCGGGGAGAAACCCTTCGAGCAAATTTCATTTTCCGAATATGAATGAAAACCTGTTTGCCTATGGAATCGGCACGCACCGCCATATGCCGGAGATGGAACAAATCGCCAGCGAAATTGCCGGCTCCGAGGTCCAGATGTTGTTTCAGCCGCACGTGGGACCTTTTGACAGGGGAATTGCCTCAACGGTATATTGCCAGCCCAAAGGTAAGGTGGACTGCAAAAAATTGGCAGAACTCTATGACGAGTTCTATTGTTGCGAACAATTTGTGCAGATATGTGATGACGCTCCGGCTGTTAAGGACGTCGCCGGGACGAACTATTGCCATATCTTTGTAACTTGTGCCAAAGGCAGAATTATAAGCTTCTCGGCAATTGACAATCTGGTAAAGGGTGCATCAGGCCAGGCAGTTCAGAATATGAATATTGTTTTCGGCCTCGAAGAGAGCTTAGGTCTGTCATAATCAGGGACAGCTACGCCATGAAACTTGCCGTGGCAATAACGGGTTTGATGGCGCGTATTTTGGTATATGAGGTTGCAGACGATGAGAAGTCTTGAGAGAATTGTTGTTGTGATGGTGGTAGTGTTGGCTGGGGTGGGGGAGCCGAGTGGTGGCGCCGGTGTGGGGCGAAGGGCTTCTGTGATGGGGTCGTCTGCGTTGAGGGTGCTTTCTGAGCGTGGTTGTGGGCGGGCTACGGCTTATTCGGAATTTAATAAGATAGTTACTATTGGGGAAAAGACGCATGTTTCGTGGCTGGACTCGGAGAATGGTAAGTTTTTGGTGAAGATTCAGACGCTGGATCGGGGGACGAGGGAGTGGTCGGCGGTTTATACTGTTGGGGAGGCTTACGACAACCATGGGGGGCCTTCTTTGACGTGCGATGGCTCCGGGTATCTGCACATCGTCTATTATCCACATCATCATCCGTTTCGGTATCGGCGGTCGGTGCGGCCGAACGATGCGTCGCAATGGACAGAAGAAGTGCAATTCGGGAAGAAGTGTACTTATTCGTCGCTGGTTTGTACGGCGGATGACAAGCTTGTGCTTGTGTGCAGGGAGAGCAGGACGCGGCAGTGGGTACTGAATCTGTATGAGAAGTCGGTGAATGGCGTGTGGAAGGGACCCCGAACAATACTCCACGGCAACGCTCCTTCGGGGTATGCGCGTTGGCAGGGGGCGCTGGTTTTGGGGCGAGATGGAAAGACGCTTCATATGAGCTTTATGCTATTTGAGAGAGCACTAACAGAAGTCGGTTACGCGGTAGGCTATCTGCGTTCGCCGGACGCAGGAAAGACCTGGGAGCTCAGCGACGGCGAGAGTGTTACTCTGCCGGCAACGCCGGCGACGATTGAGATTGTGGATGGCTCGGCGACGGTAGAAGGGCCGACGAACTTTCGTCCCGGTAATATTGCGTTGGATCCTGAGGGTGTTCCGTGGGTGCTCTACTCGCGTATGGATCGGGAGCCTTTCGAGGCGTGGGTCGCTCGGCTGACCGCAGAGGGTAAATGACAGAAAATACCGCTGCTGCCGGTGATTAAGCGAAAATGGAAGGACCGGGGGGTGAAGACGCCCGGCAGTATCGTATTCGGGCGAGACGGCGCGATGTACGTGGTGGTAACCACGGTGCAGAGCGGTACCGGAGACGAGCTGGCGTTTTGGGGGCACCCATCCGCGGAGGTCGCTTTGCTTGTGTCGAAGGACCGGGGCCGGACGTTTAGCGTGTTTGAGGTGTCTTGCGCCGATGATTCTGCTGCGAACTGGCTGCCCAACTTAGAGCGGTCCACCAGAAGCGAGCCGATAAAGGTCCCGGCATTGATTTACACTCACGGACCGCGAGGTAAGACGAATAAAGATATTATGAGCAACGAAGTGATCTGGTGTGATATGGCCAGCCTGCCTGCCAAGGATCAACCATAGTCGGCGACAGTCCCCCGTTTTTGGTTGACGTGGTATGGTTTGGGTATTAATTTGCCGGTATGTTGAAAGTTGCGACGTGTCAGTTTGCTGTAAGTAGTTCTATTAGCCGAAACTCCCGGACAATTTGTAAGCTTTTGCGCAAAGCGAAAAAGTCAAAAGCTGACATCGTTCATTTTTCCGAGTGTGCCCTTAGCGGCTATGTGGGTACCGACTTTCCAACATTCGACGGGTACGATTGGGCACTGTTGAAGGAAGAGACCGAGAAGATTATGTCACTTGCGGCCAAACTTGGCCTTTGGGTCGTGCTGGGCAGTACGCACAAATTGACCCCCAATAAAAACGTTCGGGGGCAGGCCAGGCCGAACAAACCGCACAACAGTCTGTACCTGATAGGGCCGGACGGCAAAATCGTTGACCGCTACGACAAGAGATTTTGCATCAAGGCCGAGTTACGCCGTTATACGCCGGGCACTAGATTTGTAAACTTTGGCGTTAATGGCGTAAAATGCTCGCTGCTGATATGCTTTGATTTGCGGTTTCCGGAGATTTACAGGCAGTTGTATAAACAAAAAGTCAATTGCATTTTCCAATCGTTTTACAACGCCCGGCAGAAAGGGCCAAGTGTGCACACTCATATTATGCGACAGACGATGCAATGCCGGGCGGCGACGAATTATTTCTGGGTGAGTATGGCAAATTCAAGCGGATACTATTCGCCGTATTCATCGTGTTTCATTCAGCCGGACGGCAAAATTGCCCGCCAGCTCAGGTCCAACCGGGCCGGCGTGATGGTCAACACGGTCGAGATGAAAAAGAAATTCTACGACCCAATGGCGGATTTTAGAGATATGGTGATTAGGGGAAAGCTCAGTAACGCACCGAAAACTATCAGAGACCCGCGGTCAAAAAATACAACTATTCTTTAACAAGGCACAAGATGGTTAATAATACGATTACGGCGCCGCGGGGTTTTCTGGCGGTGGGGGTGCGCTGCGGGATTAAGAAATCGGGTAAGCCCGATTTGGCACTACTTGTCTGTCCGAGCGGTGCGAAGGCGGCGGCGGTCTTTACAACCAACAAAATCGTATCGGCGGCGGTGATTGTGAGCAAAAAGCATATAAAAAGCCCAAGCATTTCAGCGGTAGTTGTCAATTCCGGCAATGCCAATACCTGTACAGGGCAAAAAGGAATCAAAAACGCAATTACAATGTGCAGCGAAACGGCTGAGCAGATTGTAGTTGAGCCCAAAAATGTTCTCGTTGCTTCGACCGGCATTATCGGCGAGCAATTGCCAATCAAAAAAGTTGTTGTAGGCATTTCAAAAGCGGCGGAGAAACTTTCAGCTTCATCTAAAGCCGGGCTGGATTTTGCAAAGGCGATACTGACGACCGATACCAAGTCAAAACAAGCCATCCGTCGAATCGAAATTTCCGGTAAAAAAATTACCATAGCCGGCGCGGTCAAAGGGGCCGGTATGATTGCCCCTAATATGGCAACGATACTTTGCTTCATTACAACTGATATCGCTATAAGCAAACCGCTGTTAAGCAAGGCATTGAAGGCCGCTATCGACAATTCGCTGAACAAACTTACTGTTGACGGCAATCAAAGCACTAATGATACGGCGATAATTCTTGCCTCCGGTCTGGCTGGCAACCGGCCAATAGTTGGTCAGTGTCCGCGATATAAAAAATTCGCCGGAGCATTGGCGGATTTGTGCGACGATTTAGTCAAACAGATGGCCCTTGATGCCGAAGGTGCAACGCGGATGTT
>JAUVYZ010000030.1 GCA_030602845.1 Phycisphaerae bacterium
AGCGCGATATGGACATACTCGCTCAAATCAGCGGCAAACGCATCGCAGCGTCTCCGGCAGGCGCGACGCGCAGGGAAGGACTCGACCTGATGAAGGCAGCCGAGCGGTATCGCCTGCTTCTGGAACTGGGCGAACAGTTCGGCGTCGTGCCACAGATTGAGATATGGGGTTCTTCAAAGAACCTGCACCGATTAGGCCAGTCGATGTTCGTGGTCATCGAAAGCGGCCACCCCAACGCCTGCCTCTTGCCTGATGTCTATCACATCTATAAGGGCGGCTCGGACTTCACCGGCCTGAAACTGCTCAGCGCCCAGGCTATCCACGTCTTTCACCTGAACGACTACCCCGCCGACCCGCCGCGCGACAGGATAGGCGACCGTGACCGCGTCATGCCCGGCGACGGCATCGCACCACTGACACAAATCCTGCGCGACCTCCACGCCAACCACAGCCGCACGGTACTATCGCTGGAGCTGTTCAACCCAACCTACTGGAAGCAGGACCCGCTGACCGTAGCCAAGACCGGACTGGCTAAAATGAAGACCGAGGTACGCAAAGCACTGGGCAGAAGTTAATGTATGGATGTTACCGATGCCTTTGCACTGATAGCGTAAAGTTGTATAAAACCGACTAATGTATCGGAAAGGAAGCGAAATTATGAAGACCAAAGGACAGAAACTTCTGACAATTACGTTGGTGACGTGTGTAGTGGCAGGATTGACCGCGAATTCTTTTGCAAAATTGAGCCACGAGCAGAAGTCTTTAAGCGGAATTGAGACTATGGTTGTTTCAGTAAGTTGCTCTGAAGAGGCGGCAAAAGAAACGGGCTTAAAAAAAGAGGATATCAGAAAAGATATTGCAACACGCCTTGAACAAGCTGGTATTAAGATTATACCCGAGTATATGTATGGGCCACCTCGCCTGCATATAAGAATTAAAGCTTACAAACTTCCCCGTCAGGAAACATTCATTTACAATTTAGAAATTCATTTTGATCAAAAGGTGGCTTTACCGAGAAATCCTGAAACGAAAATTACCGCTACTACCTGGGAAATCACGTGGCTTGCACATGCGCATAAAGCCCGGTTTGTTGAAAAAATCCGAGTAAACCTCCGGATTATGGTTAAAGAATTCATCAGAGACTACCGCAAAGCTAATCCGAAAGCTGACAAGCTGGCTGAGGTCAGTGATGCCAACACCGTTTCGCTGACAACACAAAAGGAACCGTCAAAGCAGCCTGCCAGGCCCGCAGTGGCCGAACACAAATATATCGCATCGAAGAACAGCAAGGTCTTCCACAAACCCGACTGTCGTTGGGTAAAGAGAATCTCGGCGAAAAATCTCGTGGGTTACAACAGCAGAGAAGAATCAATACAAGCAGGCAAAAGACCCTGCAAGACGTGCAAACCGTAGATATTCATTGACCTTTGCTAAAAGTTGAATAGGTCAAGGACGAGGTCAGGCACCTCTCGATATTATCTGTGAAAATGCTGTCGACACTTCCCCGGAATCGAGTTATCATATTAGTGTTAAATTGTGGTATCAGATTTTAGAGATGGTTACTTGGAAAATCCCGGCTGAGAAAGCTCGGGTAGCGATGTGAACGCTCAGCGTGATGTCTGGGTGTTCCTTATCTCAAGCATATAGCAGAAGGAGTATATCGATGAGCTTGATTGTGAAACTTGCACTGGCTTTACCAGTGGTTGCCGTGGCGACGTTCGGTTGCGCACAACAAAAGCAAAAGCCCGTACGAATTGTCGTCTGGGACGAACGACAGCCAAAACAGCAGTCTATGTATAAAAACTTTCTTGGAAATCACATTGCCGACTACCTCCGCAAACAAGAGGGATTTTCCGTCCGTTCGGTTGGCATGGACGACCCTCAGCAGGGCCTGTCGGATGTGCTGCTCGATGATTGTGATGTTCTGATTTGGTGGGGGCATGTCCGGCAGGATGAGATTTCCGCGGAGACGGCTCGGCGCATCGTCGAGCGAATCAAAGCCGGCAAGCTCAGTTTCATCGTGCTGCATTCGGCGCACTGGGCGACGCCGTTCGTCGCGGCAATGGAAGAGCGGACGAAGCAAGACGCACTGGCTAAGCTCTCCGCAGCCGAACAGGCCAAAGCGAAGGTCGAGTGGGTGGGCAAATTCCAGCGTAAGCCACCCAAGCCTGATGCTGAGTTAACGCCCTCGGTATCCTATGAAAAAGCCCAGGACGGTACCACGCTGGTAAGGATTGTCCGGCCGAACTGCTGCTTCCCGGAGTACGCTGCCCATGGCAAGCCAAGCAAGCTCAAGACACTCCTTCCCGGTCACCCCATCGCCGGCGGCATTCCTCGCCAGTTCTCCCTTCCCCAGACGGAGATGTATGGCGAGCCGTTCCATGTGCCGGCTCCCGATGCCGTGGTCTTTGAGGAAACCTGGGAGGCGGGACAGCGATTTCGCAGCGGGGCGGTCTGGAAGCTGGGCAAGGGCAAGCTGTTTTACTTTCGACCGGGCCACGAGAACTTTAACGTCTTCCATCAACCCGAGCCGTTAAAAATCATCGCCAACGCCGCCCGGTGGCTGGGAAATGACATCGCAAAGCGCAAGAGCCGGCAATGACAAGGGCACTGTCCTGAACAGGGCCGCCCTCCAGCAGTTATGGGTTTAATCACAATCATAATTATAGCCGTCGGCCTGGCAATGGACGCCTTTGCCGTCTCTATCGTTAGCGGCTCAGCCTGTAAGCAATTAAAGGTAAAACACGCTTTTCGAATTGCTGTTTTTTTCGGCGGCTTTCAGGCACTTATGCCGTTAATAGGCGCTCTGGCAGGGTTGAGTCTAAAAGAATACATAGCAAATTATGACCATTGGATAGCATTCGGGCTTTTAAGCGCGGTCGGCGGCAAAATGCTTTACGAATCATTCAAGATTAAACCGGCCAAAGAAAATTTTAATCCGTCCAATATTTTCGTTTTGCTCGTTCTGTCGGTTGCCACCAGTATCGATGCCCTCGTCGTTGGCATAACGCTTCCGCTCTTGAGAGTTTCAATCGCACCGGCGGTGGTAATCATCGGCCTGGTAACGTTCGTTCTCTCGTATCTTGGCGTATTCATCGGCAAAAAATCCGGGCACTTTTTCGAAAGCAAAATAGAAGCCCTCGGCGGTCTCGTCCTCATCGCCCTCGGCCTAAAAATACTAATCGAGCATCTGTTTTTCCAAACCGTCATTGTAGTCGGATAAAAAAACAATATAATGGATACGCTCTTTCGCTGGTTTGAACAGCTCCAAAAAGGCCGGCAAATATCTTTAATTGCAAGCGACAGTTTTTATGGCTTCGAAAGTATATTTTATCAAAGCTTTTGTTAATGACGGCGAAAAAGTGATTTCCGAAAAGGCCCGCACGCTGTTTAAGGCAGGCGGATTCGCAGGCTGCTTTAAGGAAAACGATTTTACCGCTGTCAAGGTCCACGTCGGCGAAGGTGATAACAACACGCATATAACGGCCCCGTGCATTAAAGGGTTGATTGACGAGCTGCTTGCACTGAAAACAAAACCGTTTGTAACCGACACAAGCACCCTCTATGTCGGCAGAAGGCATAATGCCATCGACCATACCATTCTCGCCGCCGAGCACGGCTTCTGCTGCGACACGCTTGGCATACCATTTCTTGCGCCGGACGGATTGTTTGGAACATTACAGACACCGGTCCAGGTCAACGGCGAAATAAACAAGGAAGTTTTCATCGCATCCGATATTGTAAGATGCCAGTCGATTCTCTCAGTCGCTCACTTTACCGGCCACGTCGCGGCCTGTGCCGCCGGAACGTTAAAAACATTGGGGATGGGCTGTGCAAGCAGAAAGGGCAAGATGAGACAGCACGCAGCCCTTACGCTCAGTATCGGCGACGACTGCACACGTTGCGGCGAATGCTTCAAACACTGCCCCGCTGACGCTATCACGCTCGACGATGTCAAGGCCCACATCGACCGGGACAAATGTATCGGCTGTGCAGAATGTCTCGTCGCCTGCAGATTCAACGCCGTCAGATGTAATTGGGGCGAAGAGAGCGAAGTACTGCAAAGAAGTCTCGCAGAACACGCGATGGGCGCCCTGAAAGGAAAAAAGAACAGGGCTGCATTTTTCAATTACATCATTTCAGTTACAAAAGATTGCGACTGTGTTAGGTCCCCGGACCTGGCCACAATGGTCGATGATATCGGCATAGCCGCCTCGGCAGACCCGGTGGCCGTTGATAAAGCAACGCTGGATTTGGTCGAAAACAAAGCCGGCAAAAAACTGGCCGAATTGCTGGACAATGACGAAATCAGCCCCCGTTACCAGATTGAGCACGCCGAGCGCATCGGCCTGGGAACCACTAATTACGAGCTTATAGAAGTTCATTAGCGAAAAATGAGCTTTTTGGCTGTCATCCTGAGGCGAAGCTGAAGGATCTGGCCTACAATAAAAATAACGCACCATGGCAAACATAAGATTCCTTGCTCAGAATCAAAGAAAGATTGTTAAATATTTATCTAATTTTCGCTTGCATTTGGCAGAGATGTCAGTACAATTTGCATTATGTCGTTAGGCCAGATAATAAGAAAAAGGCGTGAGCAGTTGCGTCTGACGCTGGACGAGGTCAGCAGTCGCATTGGCTTTTCCAAGCCCTACCTGTCCACGATTGAAACTGACAAGGTAAAAAACCCGCCCGGCGATGGGCTGTTAAGAAAACTCGAAAAGATACTCGAGTTTGAGCCGGGCCTGCTGCTGCACATCGCTCATATGGAAGGCCTGCCCTCTGACATTCGTCAGGGATACGAATCCGCCGAAGCCGAAAACCAGAAATTGCGGCGGTTTATCAAAAATCTGAAGCTACGAAAATCTGATGCGACCCAGCTCACCAAAATTCTTTCCCGGAGCAAATTGGACGTCAAGCAGGCCGGTGCCTCTCTGGCGGCCGGCCGATTGGTGCCGGTGATAAACAAAGTTTCAGCCGGCTATCCGAGTGATTTCAATGACCTGGACTACCCTGTGGGCATAGCTGACGATTACGTTCGCTGCCCGGATTTGCACGACGCGAACGCCTTTGCCGTCCGCGTTGTCGGCGATTCGATGGAGCCGAAGTTCCGAGAGGGTGACATTGTGATTTTCTCGCCCGCCGCCGAGGTGAGCAATGGCGACGACTGCTTCATTCGTATTGCAGAGCCGCACGAAACGGCCTTTAATAGCGTCTTTTTTGAGCCGAACAATAAATTTCGACTCCAGCCGAGAAACGAAAAACACTCCCCCATAATCATCGACGGCAAACGCATCAACGGCCTGTACCGAGCCATAATAAAATACGAAAAACTATAGTAATAATCATTATCAAATTCTTTATTGTTTAGCAGTCACCGGAACGGCGAAAGCGTTGTCGTGCCGACAACGGCTAAATAGCACTCCATTAGCTGATATTTTGCCCCGCGACGGCTAAAACTAATGCGAAGACTTTTGAAGCACCGGCCTGTTTCAAGGTCCTCGCACACTCGTTTAATGTCGCACCCGTGGTTTTTATATCATCGATAAGACAAATCTTTCGCCCGGCAAGTTTATGTCTGTAGCGGACGGCAAAAGCACCCGCGACATTTCTGGCACGCGCAGCGGCATTTGCCACCCCTCCTGGTTGTGTCTTGGTGTAGCGTATCCGAACCAAATCTGTATTGATTTTGGCTGTCGGGTGCTTTAATTTCCTGGCTAAGACTAAAGATTGATTATAGCCACGAACCAATCGCCTTGACCAGTGCAGCGGGACAGGAACGAAAAATTCTATTGCGCTTACAAAGCCACCGCCCTGCAGTGCAGAATTAGCCAAAAAGCCTAACGTCAAATCCAGTTCCGTCCGCCCATTCTTAAAGGACAATATCATTTTTCGTAGGGCTTCTCTGTAAAAACCGCCTCGTGCTATCCGGTCGAAATGTATTTCTTTTCCCTGGCAATCGGGACAAACGCCCTCAAGGATGGCGTATCTACTGGCGTCTCGCCCGCAGCGAGGGCAGTAATCGCCGCCTGTGCAGCCCAGCAGCTCATCCCAGCAATTTTTGCACAGATTCTTATCGGTTTCGCAAATGCTTCGCTTACAGTTGATGCAGACCGCCGGCCAGAGAAGCTGGTTCAAACCTTGCAAGGCAAACGTGACAGTCCGTTTTAGTTTTGCCGTATCCACGGCGGTGATTATACATGCTGCTGTGTGGAGTGGTCAAATATTGAAACGTCTAACCGTCGAACCGTATCTATTTCAAATCAAACGGCGTGTTGTCTATCGGCTCGAACCAGCCAAGCATCATATCACAGGACTTGACGCTGTAAATATTTTCCTCTTCAAAAGGGGTCACTTCTTCCGAAGTGATGTGGCCGTCAACCCATCCGACATTTGCTTTGCCGCGATGCCTGAAGTGAATAGACGGCGAGGCATACCCCCAACTGGTAGCAGGTCGGCCGTCAACTATAAAATAGGGCGGCTCGGCAAACGAGTACTCCAGATAATAAGGCCTGCCATTATCCAGCTTAGCCATTGCAGTATCCGCAAACATTAGAGTCTCAGTCGGGCGCCTGACCTCGAAATCTCTTGTGGTCACCCTGCATCTTTCATCTTCATAACCACTTGTCCATATGCGTGAGCCAATATACGTCATATTGTAGCCGTATCCGCCACAGCCATCTTCGAAGTCCCAATCCCAGGGGTCACCGTGGCGAAAAGCAACCTTCTGGGGACATTTCTTTACACATCCATCAGCCAAGTACGCCGCAAGCGGCCCCTCAGCCGCATCGAATGCGCTGTTAATATCATCACGCACCCCATGCCAACGGTGTTTGTTAGCGCTGAAGATGTCCATCGCCGCAGGGACATAACCGCCGTCATTTTCACTGCCATAACCAATATTGGCCAGCAGAAGCTGGCGGATATTGCTTCTGCAGACGACCTGTCTGCCTTGGGCTCTTGCGGCGGCCAAGACGGGCATTAAGATGCTCATCAGCAGCCCGATTATCGCTATGGCCACCAGCAACTCAACTAAGGTAAACGCTTTCTTCATATTTGCACCCGTTTGCCCCATTGCAATCTACGCCGGACATTATTGCGTTACGACTCCCCACCCTCCAGCCACTGGCGGGCAAATACCGCGAAATCCACCAGGTTGATAATGCCATCCACCGGGTCAGAAATATCATATCGATAGTTCCAGTTTTCATCGCCAGGCTGGCTCAACCATGATTGCCCCAGGATCAACAAATCCAGATAGTCAACATTGCCGCTCTGGTTGAAATCCGCCGTCCTCATGTTTAAGACGGCTATGGCGTCCAGGTCAAAACCAGCTGAGCCTGTCGTAGGATACGGGTCGTATATGACATCTCCGGATGTGTCGAAATAACTGCCGTCACCAACGATATCAACTATACGCACCCACTTGATGTTGTTGGTATCAAGCAGCGGCGACGTATCTGTCAACAAGGCCAAATCGAAAGGTGTGCCGTATCCCTGCCTGTACTTGCCTCCAAAGCCACCGATATCGGTCGGGTCAACTACTCCAAATCCGCCGACCGGACTGTCGGTAAGAGAATCGTTTGCAAAACAGAAGAAGTTGACACCGTCGCTGGAGACCTCGACATAGGCAAGCTCCAGAAAAGTGTCGCTGAAGCTGTTTTCAAAGACAGCAAAATCATAACCGGCACCATCGCCGATACCACAATCGAAAGTCAAAGTGATTTCGCCGCCTCGGCCCAGACATACAATATCATAGGGAGTGCCTGCTGCTTTACCCAGTGCCTTCTCAGGCGTCTGCCAAATCTTCCAGCAATTGGAGCCGACCTCATAGTTTTCCCAGCCGCTCGCCCAGGTGATACAATTCGGGTCATCCATATGGACCGCTGCAGAGCCCGCCTCTCCTACCGCTGGCGCATAACCCACAAGAACAATGGTATCTATCACAAAATACGCAGGGGTGTTCATCCCCCACTCGCCGACATCGCTGGAACTGAGGGAAAACTCAAGTCTATTGACCACGCCCAATGAACTAGTGTCAACATATTCCCAGGAATCGACAATGTAATCCTGGCTGTTGTTTTCAGAGCGGAAGTCAGCCAGATAAAATTCAATGGTGCCGATTACATCGCCATTAACATCTTTGCCCGCAATCGTCAGCAGGAACCAGTCGGGATCGTTGCCGTCGTCTCCTCCAAACTTCTTGGCAAATTCATCGCCATTCAACATCGAGTAGTACGCATAGTTGTTATTGGTCACATACAAACCGTTAATCTCAGCAGCGTTGAAAGTAACAGTTGGCGGCTCGGCCCAGCCGACATAACCTATCGCATAATTGGCCGAACCGCTCTGACCGCTGCCGGTAATGGCGTTGTACTGAGCGGTCCACCCCGATGAAGTGGTATCGGTGATATTCGAATAGGCAAAGCCGTCCCAGGAATACCAGTCGAAATTATAGTTATTGTGAAAAAATGCCCCACCGCTGGCAAAACCTCCTAAGCCATCTGAGCCGTTCCAGTAAGACTCAGGCTCAATGCTCAAATCATCAAAATTCGCTATGTCAGCAGCAGTTGATACACCAGTTATTGCTAAAACAACGATTAAACAAATCAAATTTCTCAAACTCATCATTTATTCTCCTTTTTAGTCACCGCTGATAAAATTTACAAAGTTACATTCTTACCTTGCATACGTTTTGTTTTTACTGCTTTCCGCTTCGATTTCCTTTTCCCCTTTCTCCTTCCTGCGATTCTTTCGCCCTAACCGCGAGGGGCCGATTGAATCAATAAAAAAACCGCCGTTCCCACGAGAGGAACGGCGGCTTCGATTATCCACAAAACCAAACTCCCTGCCGGCTGGCTTGCTTTATACTCAGCGCGGAGAGGGACACTGCGCTCCAGATCGCGAGAACACGCAATATATCCAACTAACCACAGGCAGGTTTTCTGACTTGCGTCTTACCGCGAGACTCCTTCCCACCCAGCACTAATTTTTACTAATCGACAGTGGATACAAATATATCTTGCACTGTTAAAAATTAGTGCCGGGCAGTGGACAAAACTGCCTCTCGGATTCCCGATTTAACTTTTCGGAACAGACGCTCACAGCGGCGCGACTGCCGCGGCTTTTAACCGCGTTCCCGTTTGATTATCCCGGAGCGCAAAGCCCCGGGACCTGCAGTCAGGCTATATCCTTTTCAAAGAGCTATCTCACAATCTTTTATCAGACCATCCAGCAGGCTTCAACGAAAAAATAAAAAAATCCGTGCCTGAGATAAATCCGGCTGCCCCTGTTAAAATAGGGTATTTTCTGCTTGACTTTATATGTTAAAATAGGCTATAATATCTCTATGCTTGGAGATATTCTATCCTTTGTTTTACGCATAGGGCTTGTCGTGGCACTCTGGGCCTTCGTATGGAAGTATGTGGAGCCCAGAACACAGCTTATGCGGCTATTGAGAGCCGCATTGCTCGTGTTCGGCCTTTTAGGCATCTGGGCCGTGTTAAGAATCGCGGGCGTTAATTAGCCGCTCGAGTACGACCCTGTTCTTACCTCTTGCAAAATACCTGCTTGCGGCAGATTCTCTGCTCTATTCCGCCAGGGCTTTTGGTCTTGACTCTTCTTAGCTGCTTTCCTGCGAGAAAAAACTGGCCCTTTGGAGCCAAGAGCGCCTGTATCAAGTGCTTTCCTGCCTGCAGAAAAGCACTTGATACTCTGCCCTAACCAAAAGCTCTAATCTTTACTACTTCTGAGGACGGCAAACAAGTATGGCTCTACGCAGCAACTCTCTTTTTGTAGAACAAGAATAGAACAATACTCAAAACGATCAGGCCAACGAGACCCTGCTGGCCCAGGCTATCAAGTATTGCGGTGATATTAGGAACAACCTGCCCGAAGAAAGGAACCGTAGCAGGCCCAAAGAGTATCTCAACCACAACACCAAGGGCAATCAGCAGCAGAAAAATTTCCGTAATCTCACCAAGCCATCTTTTTACTTCTTGCAGAAAATGCATCTTTAACTCTCCTAATAGAGTAATAAAAAAACCAACAAAACTACAAACATCTAAACCCTTTATTCGGACTATCTTTTCAGGTTACTTTAATATTCGATGCTTAAAATACTCAGACTTATTGTTTACCAAAAAATTTTATGTACTTAACGCCTGCAGCAAAAATACCGCAAAGACCGCCTTATCAGTATTGATATGGCCATTAGCCGATGTTGAGCCGTATGACCTGGGACAAGGCAGAACGCCCATTCTGCCGGTTCAGATTGTTGGAAAATGTTAATCTGGGCGGTTTTTTTGGTGTGAACAATCAATCAAATACGCAGGTTTTCGCATCAAACACGCAGGTTTTAAAACAAAGCGTTCAAAAACGTTTGAAAATATTCGAAAATATGCGAAAACGTTCAAAAAAAGTGCGAAAAAATGAACAAAAATGCGCGCTTTTTGTTCCACTTTTTTGCACCCCCCTGCGTGTTTGGTGCTATGTGGACAATTTGTATCTCGTATTTCGGGGAGGCTAAAAACTTGAAGTAAAAAGTGCAAAACCACAGTGCAAAATTTCAAAAGAAAGTTGGGCCTTGACGGATTTGTTTCGTATTGCATATCGCGTATATCGTATGCCGGGAAAGCGAAAAGCTAAAAGCGAAAAATTTAAAACCATAGTGCAAAATTCGAAATTGGCCACGAATTAAAACGAATTTATTAGACGCAGATTTCGCCCCGTTAGAAAAAGAGAAGGTACATTTCTAACGGGGTAAACAGATTACGCGGAGAAATATAGCTACGAATACCCGCTTTCGCTGGCACAAGTTGCCGCGAATTTTTTTTGAAAATCCCGTAGTTTCCACGATTGTTTCAGAAAGAAGAGATTATACAATTGATTAACTGTGGAAAGGTCTAAATAGCTTCTTTACGGATGAATATTGCCGTTTAGATCTGTGCAAAATGTAGTTTTGACGGGTAAAATTCAAGTAGAGTCTGAAGAATTTTCACATTTAGGAGTTGACGGAGATATTAGAGGCAGTTATAATAAAAGTTAATGGGGGTTTGATAGCTGGGATTGGATGCCCCCGTTAATGATATTTGACAGCCGGATTGGGCATAAAGGGAGGGGGTTAGAAAAATGAGGAAAATTGTTGCGATAAGCATTTTAGTCGTGCTGCTCGGCATTACGAATGGTGGGTCAGCGACAATTATATACGTCGATGCGGACGCCAACGGTTTAAATGACGGCTCATCCTGGACGGATGCCTACAACTACCTGCAGGATGCTCTAACTGTTTCTTCAAGCGGCGATGAGATATGGGTGGCGCAGGGAATTTATAAGCCGGACCAGGGGATTGGAATTACGCCTGGCGATCGGATGGCCACATTTCAGCTCATCAATGGTGTGACTATTAAGGGTGGCTATGCCGGCTTTGGTGAACAAGACCCTAATACCAGGGATATAGAATTATACGAGACCATCCTCAGCGGCGATCTCAATGGCGACGATATCGAGATTACCAATCCTCAAGATTTAGAGCACGAGCCGAGTCGGGCCGAGAACAGCTACCATGTGGTAACCGGCAGTGGCACAGATGCGACGGCCGTGCTGGACGGTTTCGCTATCACCGGGGGAAATGCTAACGGACATGGTCCGGACTACTATGGCGGGGGGATGTACAACTACGATAGCAGCCCGACAGTGACCAACTGTACTTTCAGCGACAACTGGGC
>JAUVYZ010000185.1 GCA_030602845.1 Phycisphaerae bacterium
ACCATCAAGGCCACTCTACCAAGAAGCAAAGGTTTATCTTCAGATAGGATTGAATCTACCAGATGATTTTCCCATTCGCCAAGAGATACTTTACGGGCTGATGGAAATTGAAATGAAGAACAAAAATTATTCAAAAGCTCTTTCTTATGCAGATGAGTTAGGCGCTAAATATCCAAAAGGAAGATACGGCAAACAAGCACCTGGAGGGAAAAAAGAACTGCTTGAATTGCAGAAACGTGAACTCGCGCAGGTCATACAGCCTAAGGAGAGGGACTGGAGTAAGTTATTGCCTCTCTTTCTCGTAATCGCAGCTGGAATATTTCTCATTGCATATCTCCTGGTGCTAAGGAAAAAGGCAAGCAGCCGTGGAAAATCTCGTGCTACGTAGCTCTCTTTCGTAGTAGCTACTACGGAGAACGGAGCAAGCTACTTCGCAAAGTAGTAAGTTTTATATAAAGAATCCACAGTCTTGTCCGTAAAATGCCTTTCGCAACCCGCACACTTCAAAAGCTGCATCCAAAAACCCCATAATCTGCGTCAAATTTTCAATCAAAAACGCAGCTACCTACCAGCAAAAATCCAAAAATCTAAAAAATTTTTATCTCCTTTTCTGACAACCTCTTATCTCTGTCAATCCTGTCAAAATAACACCAAATCTCGACTCAAACGTGCATGTTCGCCCAATAGTAGAGAGACAGTACAATTTGAGATTTGAAATTCACCATCGAAGATCCGACGCCGTTTGACGGAATTAACCAATTACCAATGAACCAATTACCAATAACCAATTACCAATGAGCCATTTAACCAATGAACCAATCGCCAATCCACCAATTCTATAATCCACTCTGTCTTCTGTCCTCTGTCTTCTGTCCTCGGCCCTCTACAACTGTAGAGGATTCTTTACAAATCAGCCCTTTTTTAACAAACAAAGCCAATTTCCGAAAAAGTCAAATGAACGTAAGTCCTGTTATAACAAGGGAATATAAAAATAATTCCAATTGGACACTTGGTGAAAACAAACCCAATTCAAACCCAATTAAAGCCAATCAAACCCAATTAAAGCCAATCAAACCCAATTCAAAGCCAAAACAAACCCAAACAAACCCAATTTCTCTCTTACCCAAATCCCCCAGGCGGTTAATTTTGGACCTCTTCGCTTCGAATGGATTTGAACGATTTCAATATGAACCCGCCCAATACCAGCACCATTGCCACCAAGATTATCAACAGCAGAACCTTATGCTTTTCCGTCCACGCAGCAGGTTTCTCCTCAAATTGTCCAAATAGCGGATTGTCGATGATGTTACCCAGCTTGGCCACCCTCGCTTTGACCTGCAGCGGATTATTCAGTCTCCGCTTAAGGTCATACCGCGGCGGCCTCGCCGACTCCGAGCCAACAAAAAGTGTAGCTGTGGCATTACCCTCAGCCGCAAACACTACCTTGTGCGTTATCATCTTCGCCGATGCCGACCTTACCGTAACCGGCTTATCATCATAATTTTTGACAGTAGTCTTTAGATACCTGTAAACGCGCCTTTCCGAAGGAAGGCGCAAAACCACCTTTTCCCACTTTTTCCCGTCTGCCGTGGTATATCTGTAAATCGCGTCACTGATTATTCTTTCCCATCTTACCTCGACCTCCCTGAACCGCTGCCTGTTATCTTCACTATCAAGTTTGACCTTCCGCGTCGCCGCATCTCTGCCTTCGAGCGTAACATACCTGTAAAATGAATCATCAGCGATATCGAGTTCAATTTCGCTTACCGGCAGACGACGATATGCAAGGTCATACACGTAAATACTCGAACGGCTTTTTTCATCCTCGCTGTGTTCTACGTGTATCATCTCCACTGGCTGACGCTTTGCAAGCTCCCTCTCAGTCTTAAACGCCCTCACTTCGTTTATAACCGGACTTTTCTCCCCCTCCGCCATCGGCAAAACACTAATCCTCAAATAACGGTAATCATTTGCCGGCAAATCAACCTGCTCAAATCGCCTGTCGTAGCTAATTGCAAAAACATACGCCCGCTCGACCAGTGTAAAGAACCTGACATTATCATTGGAACCTTCAACCTTAACGGCCCGCCTGAAGTTGTTCCCCCTTGTTTCTACCTCGAGGGAATTCTTCACTACCTGCTTGCCGAAGTCCAGCGTCACCATAGCCGCCCTGTCCGCACTTGTTGAGCGGTTTATTACCCTTGGCTTATACTTGTGCCTCTCCGTAATATCCTTTGGCTTGGCCAGCACGTACGGAACCTGCTCATCGCCGGCGTCCACAAGCCGAATGTCTGCCAGATCAAGTCTCGCTGCATCGTAAACCTCAGGTGTAAGTATCAGCCCGCAGTACTCGCTGGTACCATCCTCAATAGTCACCTCAGCCCGATATTTCCACCCGGCCAGGTCAAGCGCAAAAACGCTGCTTACCATCCCGCCCAGCAGCACAACTATGGCCAAAATTCTTGACTTTGCCATCTTAAACCTCACAATCGTTTACTCACATTCTTCTCCGCCAACATTGCTTCGAAAAAACCTTTCTTCTTCAAAAATTGATAGAGATAGGACACTCCCACTAATGTAACTCCCGTCGCCAGAAACGCCGCAATCCGATACACACTTTTCACTGTCCTCGTATCCCAGATAAATACTTTCGCCAACAGCAAAGCAAACAATCCCAGCGCAATATACCGTAACATTCTGCTCTTCCGCCAGAACCCCACCGTCATCAAAACCGCTCCATAGACCGCCCACATTATCGAAATATACATATGCGCCCGAAATCTCCAGTTGAGCAGCTCTTCCTCCACGAATCGGTCCCTGCAATACCGGTAATAAAGATATATCTCTTCCGTCAGCAGCACCCAGAGCACGAATATCCCCGCCAGCACAAACGCAGTTGCGAACTTTCGACCGTACTCACCCTCTCCACGCACCCTGCTGAGCAGCCAGCTAACTGCGAAAAGTGCCGCAACGAATATAAGGACCCTCCCAAATTCCACATTCGCAAAAATCACGAAGCTGCTCTTGTAAAACTCTGTAAACACCACCATTGTAAAAACAGACCCCACTCCTGCTAAAATCGTCGCCAGGATCTTGCACACCATCCCCCGCGGACAGACAGGCCTAATAACAAACAGCAGCAGGAAAACCGCAAATATCGTTACCATTCCCTTCAGGAAGTAATTGCCCGGACTGGCTACTATATTTACTAAATTGTAATCGCAATGGCTCTCCCACTCCATTATTACCGCCGCCATCAGCAAAAGTAACGCCGCTCCATACATAACCCCCGCAATCAACCTGCGCGAATCCTCTGCTAATGTTGAATTCATTCTGTAAGCCAAATAACACACAAACAGCGCACCGGCAACAAAACACCACGTCCCGAAGGCAGGGTTTAATACCAAATCGAATGCCCCCGTATGCATCGGCAACTGCTCCACCAACTGCCCGAAACTTAACAAAAGCGCCACAACTCCTCCAATCTGCGTCCCCACACTGCGATACCGCAGACCGATTACCATTAATATAACGCCTTCTGCCGCCCATGCCATTGCAATCGCATACATCTTCGTTAGATAAAGCGGCACGGCAATCGTCAGGAAAAACAGCCCAATCGCCAGCAGTACAAGCCGCAGATTAAGGTCATCTTTGCACCGCCTGACTACTACCGCCGTCATAACCAGATGTGCTGCGCACAACCCGAGAGCACAATAAGCAAGTTCTTCCCGGTATCCTTTAAACAGAATAGTCCACAGGTAATAAAACACAACCGCCGCATTGGCCAATACGAGCAGCACATCTTCCTTGTGAGCCTTGACTTTTTTGACCAGTTCATAAAGCATCGGCAGCACAAGGTAAAGCCCAAAAAACGCCCCGAGCCAACCCAGCGCAATTGGCATCTGCCTGGGCATCTGCTCAAGGACACCCTCAGCTCCTTTCACCATCTCCGGCCGATAGAACTTTTCAAACCACCCCGTGTACAGCGCAAATGTCCCCACAAACGCAAGCAAATTCACAACTCGCCATTTCCGGTAGTATGCACACAGCATCGCGCCAACACCTAACATCAGCGCATAACTGAACAAGGCCATGGGGCGATTCTCTCCGGTCGAAACTATCACCGGCGTTAAGAACCCGCCAAGCAAAGATAAAAACGCAATCAAAAGCTCGTTCAGGCCTACCGCACAAAGCATCGCCGCCGCCGTAACAAGCACAGCAAGCACAAACGCTGGCGTTGGCGAATCGAACAGGTGGTAATACGCATGTGCCGAGAAAACTGCCGCATATAGTATCGCGAAGCCCAATGCGGTTACACCTTTAGCCACGATGCCGTAACCGCGTCGACGCGTTACCTCGCCTATCACCAGCGCAACAAGGCCTCCAATAGCAGCTATAACCACTCTGCCCAGCGGGCCTATCCACTCATTGTCGTAAGCATACTTAAGGAAAAAGCCCACTCCCACAAACACCGCAATCACGCCGGCAATAAGAATCCACTTCGTCCCGATCCGCTCCTCAAATGTCCCGGCCTTTTTAACTACCCCCACCTTTTCCCCCTCTTTAACTCCTGCCGCTCTGACCACCTCTGCCGGCCGTTCCTCTTTGGTTACCTCAACCGGCTTTTCGGGTACCGGCGCCGGCCTCGCAGCCTCTTCGGCTTTTACCACTCTCTCTACCCTCTCCGGCACCACTCTCTCCACCCTCTCCGGCGGCACACGATACCTTGCTTTCGACCTATTCAACGCAATAATGCTGATGATTAACGCAATCGGCCCGGACACAATACAGCCAACAGCCAGCAGAATTAGAAGAATGAAAAAACCTTCCATTTACTCCACTCCTTAGAACACAATGTGAAACGTTCTCACTTCTACCAAACTCACTTCACGAACCTACAATAGAATAAC
>JAUVYZ010000244.1 GCA_030602845.1 Phycisphaerae bacterium
GCTATGGCCCTGGCCCGCGGTATGCAAAAGGCATCCAAAGCGGTAACCGACAAGCTCGACTCCCTCGCAAAGCCCATCGATATCACCAAAATCGATGACATAATCAACATCGCCTCGGTATCAGCCAACAACGACGTAGAAATCGGAAAGATTATGGCCAAGGCATTCCAGCGGGTCGGCAAAGACGGCGTTATCACCGTCGAAGAGGGCAAAAGTCTTGACACAACAGTCGAGTTTGTCGAAGGAATGCAGTTTGACCGCGGCTACCTTTCGCCGCACTTCGTAACCGACGTGGAGAATATGGTCTGCGAGCTGGAAAAAGCGTACATACTCGTTTACGAGGACAAAATCAACAATGTAGCCAAGCTCGTGCCGCTGCTTGAGAAAATTACAAAAAGCAACAGGCCGCTGCTGATTATCGCAGAAGACGTTGAAAGCCAGGCCCTCGCAACGCTGGTGGTCAACAAGCTAAAAGGCGTCCTGCAGGTCGCTGCGGTTAAGGCACCCGGCTACGGCGACCGCAGAAAGGCGATGCTCCAGGACATAGCGGCCTTAACAGGTGCAGAGGCGATTTTCAAAGATCTGGGAATCGAGATGGAAAATATCAGCATCAGGCAGCTTGGCCAGGCCAAAAAGGTAACCATCGACAACGACAACACAATCATCGTTGAAGGTGCCGGCAGTGAAAAAGCCATCGGCGGCAGAATCAAGCAAATCCAGAGTGAAATAGAAATCACAACCAGCGATTATGACCGTGAGAAACTGCAGGAACGGCTCGCCAAGCTGACCGGCGGCGTCGCTCAAATCAATGTCGGTGCCGCAAGTGAAGCGGAAATGAAGGAAAGAAAAGCTCGAATCGAAGATGCCCTCCACGCCACAAGAGCAGCTATCGAAGAAGGTATTGTGCCCGGCGGAGGCGTAGCCCTCATCCGCTGTATCGATGCGGTCAAGCGATTAAAACTCAAAGGCGACGAGCGAACCGGTGCCGATATAATGGCAAAGGCCCTCACAACGCCCTGCTATTACATCGCCGCCAACGCCGGAGCAACGCCAAATCTCGTAGTCAACAAAATCTCGGAAGGCAAAGGCGGCTTCGGCTACAACGCCGACACAAACAAATACGAAGACCTGTTCAAAGCTGGCGTCATTGACCCGGCAAAGGTAACACGAATCGCCCTGCAGAACGCCGTGAGTATAGCCGGCTTGCTGCTGACCACAGATTGTCTTGTTACCGAAAAGCCCAAGGAAAAAGAAGAAATGCCCCCCGGCCCCGGCGGTGGTATGGGCGGCGGTATGGGCGGCGGTATGGGTATGATGTAATACCTCGGAAGTGATTCCGTCAAACGGACGCCGGATTCCGTCAAACAGATGCCGGATCTTCGACTTCGATATTGACAATTGATTATTGTAATAAAAAAGAAGGCAAAAAAATGAATAACAAATCAAGCGGACGAATATTTTTGAACCCGGCAATTGTAATCGCCGTGCTATTCATTCTGGTAACTCTGGGTTACGCGCAATCGCCAGGGCCTGAAACCAAACAGCAGCGTGATAAACGGATGAAGTGGTGGCGAGAGGCGCGCTTCGGTATGTTCATCCATTGGGGACCGGTAAGCCTCAAGGGCACCGAGATTGGCTGGTCACGCGGCAGGGAAGTCCCCATCCGGGAATACGACAATCTCTACAAAAGCTTCAACCCGGAGAAGTTCGACGCTAAAGAGTGGGTCGGAATCGCCAAAGACGCCGGAATGAAATACATCGTTATTACCAGCAAGCATCACGACGGCTTTTGCCTGTGGGATAGCGAATACACTGATTACGACATCATGTCGACACCGTTTCGACGCGATGTATTGAAGGAGTTGTCGCAGGAGTGTCGGCGCCAGGGCATAATATTCAACACGTACTATTCTATCATCGACTGGTACCAGGCCGACTATCTGCCTCGCGGCCGAGGCGACAAGCGCCCGACCGAAGGTGCCGATTTCGACAGATACGTTACCTACATGAAAAACCAGCTTCGCGAGATTATCACCGGGTATGGGCCTCTCGGCGTGATGTGGTTCGACGGGGAATGGGAAAGCCATTGGTCGCCCGAGCGAGGCTGGGACCTATATCGCTACGTTAGAAGTTTGCAACCTGACATTCTCGTAAACAATCGTGTGGGAAAAGGCAGACAGGGAATGAAAGGCATCACGAAAAAGGACAAGGAGTATGCGGGAGACTATGCTACACCGGAGCAAGAGATTGGGCAGTTCAACATCGAGGACGCCTGGGAAACCAACATGACAATCTGCCGCCAGTGGGCCTGGAAGCCAAACGACAAAATGAAATCACTCAAAGAGTGCATCCAGACCCTGGCAAGGGTCGTGGGCGGAGATGGTAATTTCCTGTTCAACGTCGGCCCGATGCCTGACGGCAGGATTGAACCACGGCAGGTCGAGCGGCTGCGCAAAATGGGACAGTGGGTCAGGAAATATGGGGAAAGCATCTATGGCACCCGCGGCGGACCGTTCAAGCCAGGCCTCTGGGGCGCATCAACCCATAAGGGCAACCGCATCTACGTGCATGTTTTCGATTGGCCCAAAGACGGCGAATTGGAAGTACCACTACCGAGAAACGACGTCATAAGAGCGTATCTGCTGGCTTACGAGCAGCGAGGTGATTTACTCCTGGGTAGTGATGATAGGGACAACCTCGTCATTACGATACCCCGAAAGGCACCCGACCCGATTGATGCTGTTGTCGTGTTGGAAAAGGAGGCCGAGCCGGAAGCTACTCCGCAGGCAAAAGACGGCTCGGTGAGCCTTAAGGCCATTAATGCCGTTGTTCGCGGTAAAAACGCGAGGTACGAATCGGGCGGTGGCAAGGACAATATCGGTTACTGGACGAATCCCGCCGATTATGTCATCTGGCGCTTCAATGTTACCAAGCCCGGCACGTTCAATGCCGAAGTGAGTCTGGCCTGTGCAAATGGTAGCGGCGGCAGCGAGTACGTTCTGGCGGTCGGCGAGCAGGAGCTTGCAGGCACAGTCAAAGACACCGGCGGCTGGACCAGTTTTGTCACCGTAAAACTCGGAACGCTGAAAATCAACAAACCCGGAACGTACACATTGTCGCTTAAGCCGAAAACTATGCCCCGCGGCGCGGTGATGAATCTAAAGTCGGTAACGCTCGTCCCAATCAAGAAATAAGAAATCAATCATAGTGGTTATGATACCGTAAACGAGAAGTTAAGAACTTAAACTGAAATAAATAAGGAGTGAGTTATGAAACTTAGACCTTTGGACGACAGAGTTGTAATAAAGCAATCAGAGGCGGAGGAAAAAACCACCGGCTGAATCATTCTGCCCGACCCCGCAAAAGAAAAACCGCAAATCGGGAAAAACATTGCCACCGGGCCGGGTAAACTGCTCAAGGATGGCAAGCGAAGCAAAATGTCTGTAAAGACACACGACCAGGTCATCTACGCAAA
>JAUVYZ010000139.1 GCA_030602845.1 Phycisphaerae bacterium
GGGCGGCAATATGGAGCAACTGGTAAAAAGTATAAAGGAAAAGCTCTTTATCCTGCCTGATGAGACTGCCGTTTATCCCGGCCACGGGCCAACAACAACAATAGCACAGGAAAAAAAGAGTAACCCTTTCCTGCAATAGCAGCTTTTGTGCAGAAAATATTTGGAAAAGGCGCGGTTTTTAGTATAATGGATATTTAGCTATAATAAATAGAGGTAGCCTTCAAAGCTGCTCACCAGACAGGAAGTCAAGATTATGGCGGTTCGATTTCATCCGCATGCCCGGGAACGTATGACTCAACGAGGTGCCACTGAGCAAGAAGTGGCTGTTGCGGTGGAAACAGGAGAGCGATTCGAGACGAAATTCGGCAGGACCGGATTCCGCAGGAACTTTGCATTTGAAAAGCAATGGCGAGGCAAATACTATAAAACCAAACAGATTGAAGCTTATGCAGTTCGTGAGGACGATGATTGGTTGGTTATTTCAGTAATTACCCGATACTTCTGAGCGGATTGGAAAGGAGATAGTGTCATGAAATTTACATACGACCCACGGTATAACATAGGTTACATCCGCTTTAAAGAGAAACAGGCCGAGGTGGAATCAATCAAGCTGAGTGACGAACTGGTAGTAGATATTGCACCAGATGGGACGGTTTGCGGAATTGAGCTTTTGAATGCTAATGAGCAATTACAGCGGGAGGATATGGGGGAACTTATCGTAATCAACGAAGAAACCGGCGAACATACGGAATTACCGCTTATCAAAGGCAAAAGTGGGTAGATGGTGAGGTTATCCCGGCCACGGGCCGGTAACAACAATAGCACAGGAAAAAAAGAGTAACCCGTTCCTGCAATAGCAGCTTCGCAGGGGATAGAATCAGCAATCGGAAAAGAGGTTTTAGAATCTTTCCCTTTTTACTGCGTAAGAACTGTTTGTGATTTAACAACAGCGCCGGTAAAACAGCAAATCAAGGCACACAGAAATTTAGTAAATGAACACAGTGAAGATTCGAAAATTCGACACCTCAGCGACTTTGGCCTGCATCGGCGTGCTTCTTTTCTGGTCGGTGGGGCCGAATTTTATAAAATTTCTGACCGGCTATCTTGACTCGTGGACACAAAACATGCTGCGCTATCTGGTGGCCTGTCTGTTCTGGCTGCCGTTTCTAATTTTTGCTCTCAGGAAAAAACGGATTGACAAAAGCCTGTGGCGGCGGGCGCTTTTACCGGCTGCGGCAAATATAGTTATGCAGAGTTTATGGGCCGGGGGGTTTTACTACATCGACCCGGCTTTTATGGTTCTGCTGACGAAATCTTCTATTATCTGGATAGCCGGTTTTTCGCTGATATTCTTCGTCGATGAAAGGGCGCTGGTGAGAAGTAAGCGCTTCTGGCTGGGCGTCGGGCTTTCCGCAATCGGGGTGGTTGGCGTGATGTATTACAAGGAAGATTTCGCCGCGACTAAGACCATAACCGGTATAGTTATTGCGATGGCGACGGCTTTTATGTGGGCGGTGTACACGATTTCGGTAAAATTTGCTTTCAGGGACATTGATTCTCGCAGCGGCTTTTCTGTGATAAGCATTTACACGGCTGGTGCACTTTGTGTGCTTGCTTTTGTCTTTGGCAGCCCGCAGGATTGTGTGAAGATGGACGTGTGGGTGTGGGCGTGTGTTGTGATTTCGGCCGTTACGGCCATAGCGTTGGGCCACGTGCTCTACTATGTGGTGATAAGACGCATCGGGGCGACTATTCCGGGGCTTGTGATATTGGCGCAGCCGTTTACCGTGTTTGCAATTTCCAGTGTATTCTTTGGGGAATCCTTAAATGAGCTTCAGTGGTTTTTTGGGGTCGTTCTGCTGGCCGGTTCCGCCCTTGCCATTTGGGCCCAGCAGCACTTAAGGCCGGCCTCAACCAACAACAATAACACAGGAAAAGACACATAACCCGTTCTTTCGATAACGGCCTCGCTTTGTTTTGTAAAAACCTACAGCCGGAAGCCTTGAATTGTAAGATGATGATTTCTTTGAAGAAGGGAAAAGACTGCTGAATGCTCTTTCCTGAAAACATATTCCAATAAATCACACTGTTTGTTTAGCATTGGCATAATTCTTCGCCCCTGTGAACGCGAAAAACGGGCGGTTCCCGGCAGGGTCGCGAAAAAAGGGTGTAACCTTTTGTTTGCGCAAGGCGTATAAAAGGTAAAGTGATGTAGATTTTCGGGTCGGACTATGTTATGATTTTGTTAATTGGAAAGGAGCTGAAGCTATGAGAAAGTTAATGATGGTGCTGATGGTGGGTGTATTGTTGGCGGCGATACCTGCGCTTGGCGGGCCTCTGGTGAAAAGCCGGGTCAGCGGCAGTGCCAACTGGGTGGCTCACGTGGACAACGAACAGTTCAATAGTACGCTGATAGGACAGCTTATCCGAGAAGACCTGAAGAATCAGGGGGTAGAGGAGGAGCTGACAAATTTTGCCACGGTATTTTCCTTCCATCCACTCGACGATGTCCGGAACGTTACGATTTACGGCAGCGGCCAGGACCGCCAAAAAGCTGTGGTTCTGATTGAGGGCAAGTTTAATAAAGAGCGGCTGCTGGCGCTTCTGCGCCTGAATCCCAGCTACCAGGAAATTGAATACGGCGAAATCGTGGTGCATAGCTGGGTCGATAAGAAAAAAGATGACCCCGACACCAGCGAAACGAAGTACGGGTGCTTCTATGACGATGAGCTGGTAGTTATGGGAGCCAGCCTGGAAGCGGTAAAGCATGCGATAGATGTTCTCAATGGTTCGGCGGAGAATGCAGTGAGTGGTGTGTTTAGCCAGGCCGCACTGGACGCGGAGGGAGCCTTTTTCCAGGTGGCGGCGAATAACGTCGGTGAGGTAGTGGGAGAGGAGCCCGAGGCGGCTGTGCTTAGACAAACGAGCGAACTTGGTCTGGCGATTGGCGAAATCGAGGGCAATTTTTATGTTGATCTGGAACTGAAGACCAAGTCGGAGGAAGCAGCCCAAGCTATCAGCAAGATAGCAGAGGGTATTATCGCCCTTGCAGCGTTGGCCGGCGAAGAGCAGCCGGGACTGGCAGAAATGGCCAAGAAGGTGAAGTTGTCCTGTGAACGGAATATGGTTCGAGTCCATTTTGAGTCAGATCCCGAAAAGGTTTTCTCGTTTCTGAAAGAGCAATGGAAGATAAAGCAAGAAAAGGCCGCCCAGAAGCAAAGTTAGTAAAACCAGGCACCTTGCCGCAGCAACCTGCGCTCCAGGTATTGAGTGACGAAAAGTTAGCCCGCCAGGCACAGCAGGGCTGCGAGGCGTCTTTTGCGGCACTGGCGGAGCGTTATGGGGCGCGGCTGTTCCATTTTCTACACCATAAGACAGGCAACGTGCAGGACGCAGAAGACCTGGTTCAGGATACGTTTGTCAAGGCCTATCAGAACATTCACCGGTACAGGTGCTCATGGAAATTCTCAACGTGGCTTTTCACAATAGCAAAGCGCTTGGCGAGCAGTCATTATCGCAGCTTACGTTGTTCGCAGAGCGTTGCGGAGGTTGAGTCCGGCAGGCCTGAGCCGGCGAAGTCGCCTCAGGCGGGGGAGATGGCAACGCAGGAGGAGGCACGACAGAGCTTGTGGGCGATGGCCAGGGGTTTGTCCAGAAATCAGTACCAGGCGTTGTGGCTGAAATACGCCGAGAATATGTCGATAAAGGAAATCTCGCAGGTTATGAGAAAGTCGCAGGTGAATGTGAAGGTGCTTCTCTACAGGGCCCGGGTAAATCTGGCGGAACGACTGCGGAATGCGGCCCCCGCGGCTTCGTTTCTGCGAAGCAGAACGGCGGGGGCGGACCAAATGTCGTCGAAAGAAACATTATCTTTTATGAAAGTTGAAGGTGCATAATGTTCTGTTCGATTTTTAGATTGATGATTTCACACGCTGTGGACGGTGACAGCCGGTTGTCCGGGGCAACGCAAAAGCATATTCGTCACTGTGCGAGCTGTCGAGAATTTTATGAGATATGCCTGTCGCTGGGCGAGGGCTTAACGCGTGAAGCGACAATCTCGAACGAGGAGGTTTCCGAGCGGCTGAGCGCTCGTGTTCTGACGGCTATGCATCTCCGACGGACAGAAACATACAAAGTGAGAATGAGACTGCGGCCTATGGTGGCGGCTGCCTGTGTGGCGTTGATTGTTCTGACGGGGGTCCTCCTGCTGCTCAGACAGCCGGAGAAACAGCAGCCCAATCAATATGAGAAGGCGGTCAAAGTAATACGTGATATAGTAGTATCTGCTGATAATTTGGCGGGAGGCAATCTGGTAAAAGAGCAGCTCCCGGCGGGATGGCCGGGACTGATTGAAGAGCCATTGGCAAACGAGCTTAACAACCTCGCGGACGACACGGAGTCGGCGCTGCGATTTTTGGCTGCGTGCGTTGCGGTGGATATCACCGATACCGAAACGAATCAATGAATTGAATAGCTGATTCGCAGGACGCAGTCGGTAATTGTCAGAAGCCGCTGAAATATTCAGGGTTGGTGTTATCACTGTCGCAATATCCATCCCTCTTGCTTGAATCCCTGCTGTCTTTGTGGTAAAAGTAAAATTATATGTAAGCCCTTCTGACGCGGCCTTATAAAACTGCTAATAATTGAAAATAGGTTAAAAGCAATGAAGCATTTTAAGACAGGAAGTTATTTCCCAATTCTCTTACTTTGTCTAATAAGTAATTCATCGGCTAATACCATTACGATTAACCCTAACGTTACTTACCAAACCATCACCGGCTGGGAAGCACTTGCTTATGTGCTGGACCCCGGTAACCCGGCTTTCCGCAATTTTAAGGACACCTTATTCGAACTGGTGGTTAATGATTTAGGAATCAACAGAGTCAGATTAGAGATAAGGAGTGGGGTGGAGAATAATAACGATAACTGGTCGGACTACCGGGCGGGGAACATAGATTATCAAACCTGGAGAAGCCGGCGGTATGCAACTGTTAACGATAACAGCGATTCTCTTAACATCAATTGGTCAGGATTCCATTTCTCCGAGATGGATTATTCCGTCGATAATATTGTAATTCCCATAAAACGGCTTCTGGAGGCAAAAGGAGAAAAACTTTATATAAATGTTAACTATGTTGCCTTTACCGGGCAAATTAAAGGAGGTGGAAGCTATCTTCATAATGACCCTGCGGAATACGCTGAATTTGTCCTGGCCACCTACCAGCATTTGCAAAACAAATACGGCCTGGTCCCGGATGCCTGGGAGGTGATACTGGAGCCGGACAACGTATCCCAATGGAACGGCACTTTAGTTGGCAATGCGATTGTTGCTGCTGCTAATAGATTAAAAGCTAACGGATTTAATTCTGTTTTTATTGCGCCTTCCAACACAAATATGGCCAACGCAATCAGGTACTTTGACCAGATGGTCAAGGTCCCTGGTGTTATTCGATTTTTGCGGGAATTTTCCTACCACCGTTACGGCGGGGTATCTATTCGGAATTTACAGACCATCGCCGGCAGGGCAAAGCAATATGGCATTGGTACCTCTATGCTGGAATGGTGGAGTAACGCCAACGGCTACCGTACGCTCCACGAAGACCTGAAAACGGGCAACAATTCCGCCTGGCAGCAGGGTGTTATTGCCGGGGCGCTCAATGCGTCAATGTGTTTGTACAAGATTGATGATAGCGACCCCACCAATCCGAAAGTTTTAATCAATAACAAGACGAAATTTACCCGGCAGTATTATAAATTTGTCAGGCCCGGCGCTGTAAGAATTGAAGCCGCCACGACGAATGTCAGTTTTGACCCAATTGCCTTTATCAATTCCAATGGTAAATACGTTGTCGTGGTAAAAGCAAATGCCGGCGGTACCTTTACCATTGATGGATTGCCTGCGGGTGGCTATGGCATCAAATATACCACCTCCAGCGAATATGACAGAGACC
>JAUVYZ010000256.1 GCA_030602845.1 Phycisphaerae bacterium
ATGGTTTCTGGGCACGGTCTTTATCTTGCCGGCGACCCGCGAAAGCGGAATGCTCGACAGTTTACCATCTTTCCACACTACCAGGTGGTTCCTCACGCCTTTCATTAGAAGCTCGACAGCGGTATGGCCAAAGCTCGTTGCAAGAAGCCTGTCAAACGGCGTGGGCGTTCCGCCCCGCTGCACATGCCCGAGAACAACCGCCCGGCACTCAAGCCCTGCCTGCTCTCTGATTTGCATCGCCAGTACATTTGCGATTCCTCCCAGCCGAATCGGGTCGGTACTGCGGGCGACCCTTTTGGCAACAACCATTTTGCCGCCCTTTTGCTTTGCCCCTTCCGCTGCCACCACGATACTGAATCTCTTGCCCCGCTTCGACCGGCCGAGCACAAAATCGCAGATTTTATCGAGACGATACGGCATCTCCGGCAAAAGGATTACATCCGAGCCGCTCGCCACGCCTGCGTGAAGGGCAATCCAGCCGGCGTATCTGTCCATAACTTCGATAATCATTACCCGATGATGAGAGCTGGCTGTGGTGTGGATTTTATCAATCGCCTCCGTGGCGGTGGTAACAGCGGTATTAAAGCCGAAGGTAACATCCGTGCCGTAAATGTCATTGTCGATTGTCTTGGGCACGCCCATAACGCTGACGCCTTTCCTGGCGAATGCAGCAGCCGATGCCATCGTGCCGTCGCCGCCGATGCAAATAAGTGCGTCGATGCCGTGATTTTTAAGCACCCTAACACAGTCATCCGAAACGTCCTTCGTCCGGGTCGTTTTGCCGACGTTTGAGAGATACCTGAACGGATTGGCCACGTTGCACGAACCCAGAATCGTTCCGCCGACCGTCAAAATATTGCTTACCTCGTTATACCTGAGCACATGCATCCGGTCTTCAATCAGCCCCAGGAAGCCATCTTCAATTCCCCAGACCTCAAGGCCGAATTTGTTTATCGCGGTTTTGGTAACGGCCCTAATAACAGCGTTCAGACCCGGACAATCTCCGCCACCGGTCATTACCGCTATGGATTTGATGCTCTTGGCTTTCATAATGTTCTGTCCTTTTTGCTTAACAAAACACAAAATGTCATTCCGAGCGAAGCGAAGAATCTCATTATTTTAGGTGACATATAGGATTTTGTTAGGCACTTTAAAGTCCTATCAACTCATCGTTTTTTTCGCCGCTTCTATTGTCTTCTCGACTGTAATACCGAACTTTTCAAAGCAGACTTTCCCGGGTGCAGATGCACCGAATGACGACATCCCGACAAAGATACCTTTATCGCCCAGCCACTTACTCCAGCCCAGTTCGACGCCGGCTTCAATTCCAACTCTTGCCTTAACATTCGGTGGAAGAACCGAGTCCCGGTATTCTTTACTCTGCTTTTCAAACAGCTCCCAGCAAGGCATACTAACGACCTGCGCACTAATCCCTTCAGCCGCCAGTTTCTCTGCGGCGTCCAGCGCAATAGAAACTTCCGAGCCGGTCGCTAAAAGTAATACATCCGGCTTATCCGCACTGAGAAGAACATAAGCGCCCTGGCTTAAATTTGTCGCCGAACCATATTTACTTTGGTCGATAACAGGAAGTCCCTGGCGAGTAAGAAGCAGGGCCACCGGCCCATCTCGATGCTCCAGCGCAAACTTCCACGCCTGCGCCGTCTCATTGGCATCAGCAGGACGAATCACCATCAAATTCGGCATCGCCCGCAAAGCTGCAATCTGCTCTACCGGCTGATGGGTCGGCCCATCCTCACCGATACCTACGCTGTCATGAGTGAACACAAATACGGTCGGATACTTCGACATAGCCGCTGTGCGAATCGCTCCCCGCATATAATCAGAGAAAACCAGAAACGTCCCGCCATACGCCCTGGCCAGGCCGCTTACGGAAATCCCGTTCATTATCGCCCCCATCGCATGCTCCCTGACCCCGTAGTGTATATACCTGCCGTCGCGCGCATCTTTCTGGAAATCCTTTGCCCCGGCAAACCGCGTATTGTTCGAAGGCGTCAAATCCGCCGAGCCGCCCAGAACCAGCGGCTGCTTCGGCATCACCGCATCCAGCACCTTCCCTGAGGCCTTGCGTGTCGCAATAGAGCTGCCCGCCTCAAACGCAGGCAAAATATCATCAAGATTTACTGCTGGCTTTCCCGCCGCTGCATCACGGAACTGCCGGCCAAGCTCCGGATAGGCCCTGGCGTATTCGGCAAACATTTTGTCCCAGGCCGCCTCCGCCTCTTTGCCCTTCTCTACAGCTTGTCGCATATGAGCCAATACCTCATCCGGCACAACGAAACTCTTATCAGGGTCCCAGCCGAATTTTTCCTTAATCAACCTGATTTCATCGTCCCCCAGAGGAGCACCGTGCGCCTTAGCCGTATCCTGCATGTGCGGACTGCCGTAAGCGATATGCGTGCGAAGTTTTATAATCGAAGGCCGCTCCTTTTCCTTCTTTGCATTTTCCAGCGCCTGCTCAAAAGCAGCCATATCATTGCCGTCACCGCCAACCTCCTGCACGTTCCAGCCGTATGCTTCATAACGCCTGGCCCTGTCTTCCGTAAATGCAAGTGCCGTGTCACCGTCAATAGTGATACGATTATCGTCGTAAACGACAATCAAATTATCCAGCCCCAGATGTCCCGCCAGCGAGCTGGCCTCCGAGGCAACGCCCTCTTCTAAATCACCATCGCTGGCAATTACATAGACTTTATAATCGATGATGCCAAAACCATCTCGATTGAAATAGCCAGCCAGATACTTCTCGGCTATTGCCATTCCGACCGCATTGGAAATCCCCTGCCCTAAAGGCCCGGTCGTAACTTCAACCCCGCGCTGAGGGTCGTATTCCGGATGTCCCGGCGTCTTGCTGCCCCACTGCCGAAAGTTCTTCAATTCATCCAGATCCAAATTATAACCGGTCAAATACAACAGCGAATACAGCAGTATACTGCCGTGGCCCGCCGAAAGAACAAAACGGTCCCTGTTGTGCCATCTCGGATTGGCCGGGTTATAGTTCATATGTTTCGTCCAGAGCACGT
>JAUVYZ010000165.1 GCA_030602845.1 Phycisphaerae bacterium
TTGAACGAAGACGCGTTGGTTGACTATAAAGACCTTAGGATAATGGCAGGCGACTGGCTTGAAGCTGATGACATTATTGCGACAACAGCTCCACCTACCAGCGATCCTAACCTTGTTGCGCACTACGAGTTTGAGGACAACGTGAACGACAGCTCCAGTTACACCGGCTATCACCACGGTGACCCATGCGGCGCTCCAACCTATGACACCGGTGTTTTTGGAAAGGCAATTGTCCTCGATGGTGTTGGTGACTACGTGGACTGCGCGAATGATGTGGCCTTCGACATCACTACAAAGATTACAATCGCGGCTTGGATTCAGGTCCGGACTTTCGACAGGACCTGGCAGGCCATCGTCACCAAGGGTGATAACTCCTGGAGGATCCACAGGTCCAGTAACTCAAACAACATCAACTTCGCAACTACAGGTCTATCACCGCTGAGTATTAACGGAAGCACGAATGTAAACGACGGCGCCTGGCATCACATCGCCGGAGTGTATGACGGGACACAGAGAGTGCTGTACGTGGACGGCCGAATAGATGTTAACGACACCCCGACGGGGGGCACCATAAGCAGCGGCATCTACCCGGTCTACATCGGCGAAAACGCGCAGGCGACGGGTCGCTACTGGGACGGCCTCATTGATGACGTCCGCATCTACAACCGTGCTCTCTCCGATGCCGAGGTAGCGTACCTGGCTGATACCACGCCTGGCGATGGATGGTTGCATACACCGGTGCCCTCGATTGCTAACATCTACAATAAAGAGGCGCAGGGCTCCCGGTGGGTCAACTTCAAGGACTTTGCTGAGCTGGCGAAGGACTGGCTCCTCGAAGAGCCAAAGTGGCCGTAATCAGCATTGATACGAGGCTATTTAGATATAGCCAATGGATTTGCATCAGTTCGGGGCCTATGCCGATTAGTTCGGCATAGGCCCCGCTTGTTTTTCGTATTGCGTTGTGTATTGTGTGATGCGTGCAGGGGGGGTGAATATCGAATGTCGATTCCGGTATCCAGCATCGAGTCTTTTATTTGACATAGAAAAAAGTTTCAAATATAATGACCGGCGGATAGCTCTTCTCCGTAGTAGAACTACGAAGGACGAAGCAAGCTTTTTGGGTTTGTATCCGTAGCGAAAGGTTAAAAACCTGTTTTTAGAGTAACTGAGGACACCTGTTTTTACTAACGGAGCAGATATGTTGACGAACGCAACTGTAGCTGACGTTTTGCGGCCTTGCCAGATATGGCGTGCCGGGTTTTATGATGTCGCTCTGATCATCGGCGGCTCTTTAGTCATTGCTTTGTCCGCCCGGGTTGCAATCGGCTGGCCTGTCCCTGTTACCGGACAGACCTTCGCCGTCTTGATGATAGCGGCGCTGCTCGGCTTCAGAAGGGGCTGTTTTGCTGTCCTTGCCTACATAACCGAGGGGGCGGCGGGATTGCCTGTATTTGCACACGGCAGAGCCGGCTTTGCCGTACTGTTAGGGCCGACCGGAGGATATCTGGCCGGTTTCATTGCTGCCGCCTGCATCGTAGGCCTGCTTGCTGAGAAGGGATGGGACAGGCGAATCGGGACAACCGTTCTGGCGATGGTTTTCGGCAATATCGCCATTTACGCTTTTGGCCTACTCTGGCTGTGTTGCCTGATGGGTGTCAACAGGATCGTGCTGACTGCCGGCTTATATCCTTTTATCCTCGGCGATTTGATGAAAATAGCGCTCGCTGCAATACTTTTGCCGGCGGGCTGGAAATTGCTTGGGTATATAGGGTTGCCGGCAAAACAAAATAAACAACACCAAGGCGGTTAAAGGCGTTTTTGGGGAATAGTGTAACGGTAGCACGACTGACTCTGGATCAGTTAGTCCAGGTCCGAATCCTGGTTCCCCAGTCTTTTTTTCTTGATTTGCAGCTTGAGAAGGATTGTTTTGGCTTTAATCAGCTTCAAAGCATCGAAAGGAGGAGATAATGTGCGGTTTTCTGCTTGCTCTGGACCCGGCAAAGGCGTCGTGCCGGGCTGCGGTGAATAATTCCTGATAGATTTCATGGGAGGTAACAAGAATGGAGCCGGTTGTTGCCAATGGACAAGGTAAAAGCGGGTGGCTGGCTGTGGTTGTGTGGGCCGTGTGCGGATTGACGGTCGCACTTTCTGCCTGCACCCCCCTTCTTGCTTTCGCAGGAAAGCAGGGGGGCACAGGTGCGACGCAAACTCACCCCGTTGGAAATTACCTCCCAAAGTGGACTGTCAGGCTTTCATCGCCGATTTCTAACGGGGCTCACGCCAGGGATGATTCGATTCAGGCCGTTATTCAACAGGCCGGTAATGCCGACAACGATGAGCTGCGTTTGGACTATTTAAGAAAACTCCAGAAACGACCGGGCCTGGATGCGTCTCTCAGGGAAGACCTCGCTAAGCTCATCACTCAGATAGACCGCTGGTTGCACGAAGAACGATTGAGTTATTTTGGCCGGGAAGTAAGCCGCAAGAAGGACTTTGATTTCCAGATTCCCGAGAGTTCTCCGGTTTATCCGCTGACGTGGCTGTATCGCGGCAGAATGGTCATCTGGTACACGATGGAGTCCGGCGGCGTCTGGAGCATTGCCGAAAGGCGACGTGAATTCTTTGACATAGCACATGGTTTTTTTGAGAAAGCCGCCCGGGCATTTCCCGAAAACAAGGTCGTCCAGATGTATCTCGGTCATCCCACCGGCCCGTACAAGCACTACGAGGCCGTGTCAGGCGCACCTGAGTGGGCCGTTTATCAGCGAGAGGGACTGGAACGTCTGGTCGATATCATCGAGTGGTGGATTGACAACCGTATGCAGGAAAACGGAGAATACGGCGGCGGATGGGGCGACGACTGTGAGATGTGGCGGTGGTGGGTGCCGGTACTCATCGGATTCGATAGCCCGAAGATTACGCGGGCACAAGCGCGGTTTTCCGCAGCGCTGATGGCTCAGCCGCATATGAAACCTGGTTACACAACACGTATGACGGATGTAGAACATACGGCCGAAGATTCCGCCGACGTCATAACACCAATGATGCACCTCGACCCGGACAACGACCTCTGGCGCAAGCGTGCGCTTCGCCTGACCGAGCTAATGGAGGTCATCTGGACCGGTCGAAACGAACGTGGTTTCCTGCAGTTCAAAAGCACCTATTTCACCGCAAACAAGGTCGATACGAACCCAAAGCGTGCTTGCGACACCGTATATCACCCGAGGGCGGTTCAACCGACTCTGCTTTACTGGCAGCGGACGGGCGACGCGAAGCTGACGAGGCTCTTTGCCGCCTGGATGGATACCTGGGTTGATGCCGCAGCACGAACTGAACGTGGTAAGCCCGCCGGCATTCTCCCTACGGCAATCCACTGGCCCGACGGCAGGGTCGGCGGTCTGGGACCTGACTGGTGGGACCCCAGGAACCACGGTGAATACACACTGTACCTTTACCCAAGCGCGATGAGCCTGATGACCCACACGCTGTTACTGACCCATCACATCACAGGTAAGGCCAAATACCTTGAGCCAATCCGTTCCATGGCAAATGCTCGCCTCAAGTATCGAAGTCGACCGCCGAAAAAGCAGCCGGCTCCCGGAACTGAAGCCTGGTGCGCTTCGGAACTTGGCAGCATATCGAGTGTAATCGCCAAATACAGGTTCCTGACAGGCAACACTGAGTTCGACGAGCTCATAGTTAGGGAGAGAGCGCCGTATGTGCGTTTTCGGCTGCATGGTGATATCGGCTCGCTGGTCTCGGCGCTTCGCAACAACGCCGAGGCCTTGCGAGTCAACTTTGAAGGTTACACCAGCGAAGTCCGCTATACCGACCGCGTCCTGCGGTTCCCAGCGCTGTTCGGAGAGAACGGGATAGTGTCCGAGCCCGTTGTAACGATTCACAGCCCGAACCCATCGTTGCTTTATTCAGCGGTAACCGGTGACCCGGGTAGTGCCGGGTACTTCCCGCTCAACGCGGTCCGCTGGCTGACGCCGCCTCGTAACATTGCCGCGTTAGTCACCGAATCGGGACCCAACCAATTTACCGCGGAGCTGTTCCACTTTGGCAGGGGGAAACGCTCGATGTCAGCTGAGTTCTATTTACTCGACCCAGGTAAGTATACACTTACCATCGCAACCAGGGATGCCGGAGGACAAAAGTCGTTAGTAACCGATGAATTTGTGGTCCAAGGCCGTAGGACGCACATCTTTTTCGAGCTGCCGCCGCGCAAGCCCTGCGTGTTACACATCCGTTGCCGTTAGAAATTCCACAAATACGCCCAAATCCCCAAAAGGGGCGATTTCTAACGGGGCGAGTTGCAAATGTTCGCAAACAGGTTGGAATTGGCCGGCTGATTCGTGTATTATTGCGAGTAGGAAGCCCCCCAACGTGGCTGGGCGAAAGCGGGTTCCCATTTTGCCGTCTTTTTGCAAAATGGGGTCCCGACAAGCAGGGGAAATCGATAATGAATATCGTCGTATTAGATGGCTATACGCTAAACCCGGGAGATCTAACCTGGAAGGACCTGGAATCCCTGGGTAAGTGCGCAGTTTACGACCGTACAGGCCCCAAAGAAGTCGTGCCGCGTGCTAAAGATGCTGAAATCGTGCTAACGAACAAAACCGTATTATCCTCTGATGTAATTAAACAGCTTCCAAAGCTGAAATATATCGGAGTGCTGGCTACCGGTTATAACGTAGTAGATATTGAAGCGGCCCGTGCTCTATGCATCCCGGTCACTAACGTTCCCGCCTACAGCACACGGTCAGTGGCGCAAATGGTCTTTGCTCATCTTCTGAATCTCGCTCAACACGTTGCTCACCATGCAGAAACAGTAAGGTGTGGACGGTGGACTTCCAGCCCTGATTTCTGCTATTGGGACACGCCTTTGCTTGAGCTGGCGGGACTGACTATGGGGATAATTGGCTTTGGAAGAATCGGCCAGGCCACCGCAAAGCTGGCTCTAACTTTCGGCATGAAAGTCATCGCTTATGATATTGTCACGCCATTGAGTATACCGGAAGGATGTCAATTCGTAGAGCTGGATGACATTTTTCGGGTCAGTGACGTCATCAGTCTGCATTGCCCACTGACGCCTCAGACAAAGAAGCTCATCAACAAGGAGCGTTTGGAGCTGATGAAAAAGACTGCATATCTGGTCAATACGAGTCGCGGGCCATTAGTAGATGAGCAAGCTTTAGCTGAGGCACTGAATAATGAGGAGATTGCCGGTGCTGGGTTGGACGTGTTATCTTTGGAGCCGCCCGAGAAGAA
>JAUVYZ010000066.1 GCA_030602845.1 Phycisphaerae bacterium
CGGCGTTTTTCTTTATCTGTGAGAGAGGGATATTTAACTTATCGATGAGGCGATTTAGACGGCGACGTTCGACGCCGAGAATTCTTGCGGCAGCAAGCTTGCGGCCTTTGGTGAATTCAAGGGTCTGGGTAATAATCCTGCGTTTTACTTCATCAAGTGTGGGCAATTCGTGTTCCGGATAAGAGTGGGAATCAGCTATTATAATTTCGAAAGGCAGTGCGGCAGGCTGAATCTGGCGGCCCGGCGTTAAGATATAGGCCCGCTCCATAGCATTTGCAAGCTCGCGTACATTGCCGGGCCAGGCGTAATTGATAAGAAGCCTTTTGGCGGTGGGGCTGAGGACTTTGGGCGGTTCGCCGTAAAAGGCGGCCTGGTTTGCGAGGAAGTATTCAGCCAGAGGCAGAATATCTGCTTTGCGCCGGCGAAGGGGTGGGATTTCGAGATTAACGACGTTGAGCCGGTAGTACAGGTCGGCGCGGAAAGTCCTTTCTTTGACCATATCGTGGAGGTTCCGGCTGGTGGCACAGAGGACACGGACATCAATGGGATGGGATTTTGTCGAGCCGAGAGGTGTTACCGAGCTTTCCTGGAGGACGCGGAGCAGTTTGGCCTGCAATTCAAGGGGTATTTCGCTTACTTCATCAAGAAAGATTGTGCCTCCGTCTGCGGCCCTGAAGAAGCCGATAGTATTGTCAACAGCACCGGTAAAAGCCCCCCTGACGTGGCCGAACAATTGACTTTCAAACAATTGGCCGGTTAAAGTGGCGCAATCAACGGGGACAAAAACCCTGTCGGCCCTGTCGCTGGCATAATGGAGCTGGCGGGCGACCATTTCTTTGCCCACGCCGGTTTCGCCGGTTATTATTACCGGAGACCTTCGTGCGGCGATGGCTTTGACTATCTCGAGAATCGAGGTAAGTGCTGGAGATTGGACAACAAACTCATCATAAACCCTTCGACTCTTGTTGAACGCAGAAGACCATAAGCGCTTGTTTTTCAAAGGCCTACTTAAATCACCTGCAATTCTTTGCGTTAAATCGCTGTTGTTTTGTGCCATAGAGCCCACAAAATCTTTCCTGCCGGGGAGAAAATCACCCTTACCGTTTCGTTAGTGGGACAGCCCGCGGTATATCAGCCGGAGCGTTTTCACCCACTCCTCTTAAGAGATTAACGTATTACAATAGAAAGTCAATAGAAATTATAGGACGTTGGCTATTTTTTCGTAATTTACCGCCGAGAACGCGGAGACCGCCGAGAAGAGAAATGGATTGTTTCTTGAATTGTAACCGCTCACGGGGGCAAAGCGGCGTTTTTGTGTCATTGCGAGGCCTTTAGGCCGAAGCAATCTCAAATTTTCGCAGAAGAGAGATTGCCGCGATCGGCTCTGCCTCGCTCGCAATGACATAAAATGACCAAAATCCGGCATATTAACCCGTGAACGGTTACAACATATCAGACCTTATACTCGCCTTTCTTGACACAGGCAAATCCCTGATTATTGTAGGCCATAGCTAACGTTGGGTTCATCTCAATGGCCTTGTCGTAATCTGAAATGGCCAGGTTATACGATGACGTGTGAAGGTATAGATACCATTAACCCCGACTTAGCCAGTTTCTCCTACCAAATTAGAGCAGGTCATTTTTCTGAAGTACGTTGTTTCGGAGGTATCTCGCAAGAGGTTTTAGAAAATACAGAACCATATTGGATAGCATCCTGGGGGCATACATTCAGGCAACGGGCACAACTGAAGCAATCAGCACCAAATAGCTTATCCAATACTCTGCCTTTAGCGGCCTGGGTTGGGCAGGCCTTGATGCACAGCCCACAGTTCGTGCACTTCTCATGGTCGATATTCACCCTTGTTAAGCTGAATCGTTCTGCAATCCACGAAACAAAACCAAAAGGGCAGATAAGATGACAAAACGGCCGGTATATAAAAAACGCCAGAGTGAGAGACACAATAACTGTGACCAGAATCAGCCAATGGTCGAAATCCAGATTGAACAGATTAAAGGGGTTGAGATAATGGTAAATCACAAATCCCTTTCTGCCGCCGACAATACCGAAGAGAAATAACAGCACTACACAAAACAATCCACCCCTTATCGTATTCGTCAGCCAAAATGGCGCCTTCCAGCGCTTCATTTTACGGAGTATGGGGAGGCTGTAACCCAACTCCTGCATCGCACCGAACGGGCAAGCCCATCCACAGATAAGCTTATTGCCGATGATGGCCAATACAACAAAAAAGACCAAAGCAAGCAATTTGCTGGTCATAGACGGATACAGCCCCACCATAGACTTAAAGACTTTAACTGTTCCTTCCATTGGATTCGGGGATTTCCCCAGCACGAACCCACATACAAGCACGGCAGCAAGGAGGTATACGATATATGGGATTCGCGGATACCACAGTTTTCGCTCGGAGATATTTGCATTATCCGGCCGACCAAAGCGAGTCAGATACACCAAACCAAACAGCACGATTGCCGCAAACAGGTAATATTTTAGTCCCGTCGAGCGATGGGAAAGGATATGTGCAGTCGCATGTTCCAGTTGTTCCTGAGATATCCCTAATTCGTTGAGTGGTTTTTTCTTCGGCGTGTCCAGTGGTAAGGCAAGCTCACGTGCCAGGCCCTTGCCGGTGACACCCAGTTTTGGGGCAATTTCCCGGATACTCATATTAACCGTGAATTGGTTTCCTGCCTGACCGGGTGTATCAGGTTCGCATAATATGCCAAGGACGCTAATCAAAAGCGCCGCTACTACGCTCACCATAAACCACATTTTTTGTCGTGGCGATAGTTTTGCCAGATATGTATAGGCCATTGTATTGAACCTCTAATTCTATCGACCGGGATTTCGTATGTGTACCTGCTCAGCTACACCGCCGGGCTTCATTTCCAATAGAATATCAAGTATTTGATGAACAATCAAATCCCTGGTGGCTTTTCGAGGATGTTTCAGCAAAGTATGGCGGTTCGTGAACCGCTCATATCGATACAGACAGGCGAAATCCAAAGTCAACAACAGTTAATACTCCTACTGTGTTGACAAATCAAACGGCGAGATATAATCGCCGTATTTAGCCTGAGCTGCTTTCAGGCGTTTGCGAGCTTCGGCGAAGGTGTCAAAGAGAATCTGAGGCGTGTCGGAGACCTTCTCTTTGTAAATTTTCTCAACACGGTCGAGTTTGGCGAAGTTTTCCGGTATGCGAATTGTGAACTGCCGGACATAGTCGGCCTTTGCGTATTGCGTATCGAGATGGTCTTTGAACAGTTTTGCCAAATCTTCGTATTTTGGTATCAGGCCGGTCGGCGTTTCGATGGCATCGACGTCGCCGTTTACGCGAAGCTCGGCCCATAAAATCCAGACTTTTTTGTCTGCCATACCGTTTAAGTATTTGCCTTCTTTGTCCCTGAGGAAATAATTGACTGAGAAAATCAATGGCGGCTTGTCAACACCGTTTGCAAAATCCAGATTGTTCCGGATGTATTGGCCGAGCGGAATCGAAAGGAAATCGAGATTCGACATTAAATTGAAGGTCCTGACGCCCTCTTTGCCGAGCGTTGCGGCGGTGGTTTCAGATTCGAGGGCGGCACCTTTTAGTATGATGCCCTCAGTCCAGCTAAAGGCCTGCTCAACGGGGACCCAGGTGTCGCTGTCGCGTCCGCCGTAAACGATGCCGCCGAGCGTCACACCTTCCGGGTCATCGAGTAAGGGGTCGCGATTGCTAAGGTCGGGGATGCTGAGGCAGTAACGTGCATTCCTGTGCGAGGCGGTAATTTCGCTGCCTTTTGAGTCGGTTTTTCCTTTGTGCCATTTGCCGGAGTGGTTGACACCTTCGGTTGGCAATTCGCAACCCATTCCGAGCCAATGCGGTCTGTTTTCACTATCAATCAGGACGTTGGAAAAAATGACTTCAAGCGGGCTTGTAAGTGCCTCGTAAATAATGGGGTCGTCCTTTGTGTTGACGTCGCGAATGATGCCGAATATGCCCTTTTCGACATTTACACAGCGGATTTGGCCGTTCTTTTTGCGCAGGTAAGCGATGTCATCGCCGATGATGGTTTGTCCGGGCAGCATTGAGGTTGAGGTTTTTCCGCAGGCCGACGGGAATGCGCCGGCAAAATAAGTTACGCGGCCCCCGCCCCTCCGAGGGGCGGGGTGAGCGCCCATAACAAACATATGCTCAGCGAGCCAGCCTTGTTTTGAGGCCTTGTTGATGGCTAATCGCAGGGCCAATTTTTTGAGACCTATAGTGTTGCCGCCGTATTGGGTGTTGACGCTGTAGACCAGGTCCTCTTCGAGGTCGATGTAAATTCTGCGTTTGTCGATGTTTTTGCTTACAGCATTCTCCAGTTCGCCTTCGGAATGGATGAATCTGAAGAATTCCGGCGAGGAGCCAATCTTTTTGAACTGCTCGTACCCGGGCCGATAGAGAATGCTTTCGCTGTGGGCGACGTAAGGTGAATCCGTTATCTGAACGCAGGGGATAGAGAAATCTGAATCAGTTGGGCCCAGGCACCAGAAGCAAATCAGCATTTCCCGGTCAGCCATTGAATCTTTCAGGAAGGAGCGGACTTCTTCGACGCCAGCGGCTTTTTCGATGGAATTTAGACTTTCGCCCAACTGCGAGCCGGGCGGCATCAGATATTTTGTTTGAGCTTTATCGCGGGCCTGGTCGTGATATCCGTCGAAATGATAGGTATGACCGGGGACGTTGAGCGGTATTTCTTCGCCGTTCTTTATCGCCAGGTCGCGAATATAAGCTCTGTCTGCAGGCGAATCGGTGCAGACAAAGACCGAGGCCGGGCGGGTAAGCCCAATCGCATCGGCGACAAAATCGTGCATCTTCGGGCTGTCCAGAGCGATGAGCTTGTTGTAATTTTCCGTTGTCAGTCTTTCCTTCAATAATTCGTTTACATTATCCATCTGCGGTCATTGCCTCCTTAGCGTTTAATTAAGTCCGTCGATATCCGTTGATGTCCGGCAATTTGCCGGACCGGATGCCGCATTCAAAAAAGCGAGGGGATTGTAACTATGGAGCCGGTCGGCGTCAACCCTGTTAGAGACTTTTTCCTATCGCGTATTGTGTGACGGGGGACGCGGTTTTGCTTTGACAGAGATTGCGGTTTCGGTTATTGTACTGTTCTAACACTGAATCAAGTGATTTGGGCTTGTCGCTTTTGGAGGATTTGGGTATATCTATATTGACTTACGGACTTCGACGAGCTCAGTCGAGCCGCCCCCCGCTTTCTTGCGAAAGCAAGAGGGGAGGCTATGGAGCCGGTTTTTGGGGAAATTCCGGTCTTTCTCCATTGTGATTGAGTTACATCGTGGGGGATAAAAAGCGGCTGAGGCAGACGGCCGGCAGTTATGGAGGTGCGGAAATGCAGTTGTTAAAAAGAAAAGACGCCCACTCAGTATGTCCGAAAACAGGTAAGTGTCTCGGTCGGAAAACGAAATATCGCTGGTTGATGTGGATATTTCCGATTGCGGGGTTGGTGTCGCTGATATGGTTCCTGATACGTGTGCTGCCGAAGCCATCTCGGGCGATGTATCCGTGTCAGCGGGTTGCTTTTCCGTTGGCATCCGGATTTGTTGTCTGGGTTTTAGGGCTGGTCGGGTCAGGTGCAGCACTTAAAAAGGCGAAGCTCAACTTTGCGCGAAGGCGTTATATATTAGGTTTGATATGCGTTGCCGTGAGTGTTGGGGCCATTTGGCTGGCTGTCGCTACCACCAGTGAGAAGCTTCTGTTAGCTGAACCGCAACCTGCGAATCAGCCGATAGGGGAGGCGAAAGGCATTCATCCCGGGCGCGTCGTGTGGGTGCACGACCCTGATGCGACTGACTGGGATGGGCCGGGTGATGGGCATCCGTGGGAAAGCAACCACACAAGTCAGATACGGGTGAGCAAAATGATGTCCGAGGCAATACAGGAGCTGACCGGTAAGGCCAGCGACGCTGTGGCGTGGGACAAGCTCTTCAGACACTTCAATAAGACACGCGGCAAAGGAGATGTTGGGTATAAGCGAGGCGAGAAGATTGTTATCAAGGTAAACTTTGTGGGCTTTATCTGGTTACATGGAGGGGTTAAGGCGGAAAATTACAACTTAGAAAGCAAAAGGGATTATATGAATACGTCACCGCAAATGATTATAGCCCTGCTGCGGCAACTCGTAAACACAGTTGGCGTGAAACAAGCCGACATTGCGATTGGTGACAGTCTGGCGTATTTCGCTAATGAGTACTACAACATCTTCCATAAAGAGTTTCCGAATGTAGGGTATCTGGACCATACAGGGAAGTTCGGTCGAATCCGTATGAAGCAATCTTCAGTTCCATTTCACTGGAGCAGTAATCCGAAAGGATTCAAGCAGGACTATGTCCCTGTGTCCTTTGCCGAGGCCGATTACTTAATCAACTTTGCGAACCTCAAGGCGCACACGGGAGCCGGCGTGACGCTCTGCGCGAAGAACCATAACGGCTCACTAATAAGGTGGCCGGCCCAGAAGGGCTATTACGATATGCATAAAAGCGCTTTTTCCGACGAGGTGAAGGTGTACAGGGCCCTGGTGGACCTGATGGGGCATTCGCACATTGGCGCCAAGACTGTGCTGTATTTGATTGATGGATTGTACTGTGGTATACATCCTAAAGATATGGATAGAGGGCCGAGGAGATGGAAGTCGTATCCTTTCAATGGTGACTGGACTTCAAGTCTTCTTGCCTCGCAGGACCCTGTGGCTATCGATTCGGTCGGCTTCGATTTTCTTTATGCCGAATATGAGGACCCTTCCCGCAGGAGCGGAGTTGATGACTATCTGCAGGAGGCGGCACTGGCGAATAATCCGCCTTCGGGGACATTTTATGACCCCGACCATTCCGGTAACGTCGAGAGACTTGCGAGTCTTGGTGTTCACGAGCACTGGAACAATCCGAAGGACAAGCAATATTCTCGCAATTTAGGGAACAGCAAGGGCATCGAGCTGATAGCGATAACACCGACAAGCGCTGCTGAAAAACCAGGCATTGTTGCACGTGGGGCAAAGGTGAAAAAACTTGCCGGCGTTTTTAAGTTTACGGAAGGGCCGGCGGTTGACGCCAGGGGCAATGTCTTCTTTACGGACCAGCCGAATAACCGGATTTGGAAGTGGTCGGTGGACGGTAAGCTGTCAATATTTCACAAAAGCCCGGGAAGAGCCAACGGCCTTTACTTCGACAAACAAGGTAACCTGCTGGCCTGTGCAGACCTCAATAACGAGTTATGGTCGATTGATATGAAAGGCAAGGTAACGGTACTGGTTAAGGGATACAAAGGCAAAAAGCTAAACGGTCCGAACGACCTATGGCTTGACCGGAAAGGCGGTATTTACTTTACCGACCCGTTTTACCGCAGGAGGTACTGGAACAGAGGGCCTATGGAGCAGGACGGCCAGCACGTGTATTACCTTTACCCAGCCCCTCGGAGGGGCTGGGTTTACCCGGACCGTAAAAAGCTCATACGGGTAACCGATGACCTGGTCACGCCGAACGGAATAATAGGTACTCCTGACGGCAAACTGCTTTACGTGGCTGACCTCGGAGCGAAAAAGACGTATGTGTACAACATCAATAAGGACGGGACGCTGTCTAATAAAAAGCTCTTTTGCTCGATGGGCTCCGACGGAATGACCATTGATAATGAGGGGAACGTTTACCTGACGGGAAAAGGCGTTACGGTTTTTAATTCGGCCGGTGAAAAGATAGAACATATTGACATTGACGCCGGGTGGACGGCAAACGTATGTTTCGGCGGCGAAGACAAACAGACGCTGTTTATTACCGCTCAAACCTCTCTCTATGCACTGCGGATGCGGGTTAAAGGCGTATAGCAAAAAGGTGGAGATGCGATATATGTTTGGGGTCTGAAAAGACAATGGAGCTTCAAGTGAACAAAAAATGGTATGGTTTGGTGGGATTGTTTTTGATTGTGGCATCGTATGCCTTTGGGGCCGTGCCGATTACGGTGGAAGTTGTTGAGGTCAAGAAGATCTGGGACAAGGGCCGCCACAACGCATTTACGGACCTGGTTCGCTGGAATGAGAAGTTCTACTGCGCTTTCCGCGAGGGTAGAGGGCACGTTTCAACCGACGGTAGGATACGGATACTTGAATCGAAAGATGCAAATCGCTGGGAGTCGGCGGCTCTGGTTGCGCTTTCGGGCTACGACCTGCGGGATGCGCACTTATCAGTAACGCCTGACGGCAAACTAATGCTATTAGGCGGGGCCGCGCCTCGCAAGCAAGACAATCAAGGTGCACCAACCGGTACGTTTGTGTGTTTTTCGCAAGATGGGGGGCGATGGAGCAAGCCGCGAATTGTCGTCAAGCCGGGGCGGTGGCTGTGGTGCGTTACCTGGCACAAAGGAAAGGCGTACGGCGTATCCTATGCAGCCGGGGAGCGTATGCCGTATATGGATTTGCTTGTAAGTTCCGACGGGATAAACTACCAACCACACGTGGCCAAACTTTTTGGAGAGGGTTATCCGACTGAAGTTACGCTGCGTTTTGACACTGATGACACCTGTTATGCGCTCGTGCGGCGAGACCGGCATAGGGATAAACCAAGCAGCGCGTTATTAGGGGTGAGCAAACCAAATTACAAGAAATGGCAATGGCACGACCTCGGAACAAGTTTCAATGGATTTGGCGGTCCTAACCTCATCCGGATACCCGGCGGCCATTGGATTGGTGCAGGCCGAATGCACGATGGCGGGGCGCATACCGCAGTGACCTACATCGATGTCAAGAATGGCACAATGACCAAAATGATAAAACTGCCCAGCGGCGGCGATACGAGTTATCCGGGACTTCTCTGGTATGAGAAAATGCTTTATGTCAGCTATTATTCCAGCCACGAAGGTAAGACCAGTATTTATCTGGCGAA
>JAUVYZ010000016.1 GCA_030602845.1 Phycisphaerae bacterium
GCCGGTGAAATTGTGCTCATATCGATACAAATGAGCCCTGGCTTTGCCGCTTCAATTACGCCTTTTTGGCCAAGTAGAACCTGCTCCACATCAGGCGTATCGGGCAGACATGTAATCACAACGTTGCTGTCTTTCGCAACATCGGCGGGGCTGTCAGCCCACGCAGCACCGCCTGCGATAAGATGGTCGGCTTTTACTTTTGTGCGGTTATGGACGGCTACCTCGTATCCTGCCTTAAGCAGGTTATGGGCCATTGGCGCACCCATAATACCAGTGCCAATGAAGCCAATTTTCTTGCAGGCCATATCCCTTATATTACCTCGAGTCGACGAAGGATGGCCTTTGCCCAGCGGCCACTGCGCAGCTGCGAGAAGATAAGCAGTAACAGTACCAGCAGCCAGTAGCCGGTGAACCGTAAATAGTGAAGGATTGTGGCGAATATACTGTAGTTGTCAGCTTCGGCGCAAGCGCTTTGTAATTCGGCAGGGGTGTACATTGCTCCGATAACTACGCCGTCAAAAAACCTCTGCCAGGGCAGCAGCAGAACAACAAAGGCAAGGGAGAGGAAAAATGCTCTGGCGATATGGTTTATTCCGCCGAGCCGGCCCAGCAGTGAGACCTTTAAGCTAAAAAGCATTGTCAGACAGTAAAGTATAGCCGCCAGTATAAGCACAAAGTTGAAAAATCGGATGAGCCCGGTCAACCGTTCGAATGTTATCTTAAAGAGAGGGGTTTTTTGTTTCTGTTCCGGCTGCTGTGGTGCTGCCTCGGCTGGCTGGTTTGGCTCGCCGGTTACTTTTTCTGCCGCCTCTTTAATTTGTTCTGTATCTTTGGCCGCAGCAGCAGGTGAATCGCTTTTGATGTCGTCACCGGTTTTAACGTAGCCGGTATTTACAAGCCAGAAGGACGCCTGCAGCAGCAAAAGACACAAAATCGCGATTATAAAAAGAAAGTTTTTCCACCCCTTAAATACATTAACAACTTCGAGACAGTCGGTGGTATCAACCAAATTGTCCGGTTTGGCCTGGTTTTCGTTCATTTTTAAACCTCCTGAATTCAGTGTTTAGCGTTTAACGCACAGTTTTCTTTTGTTTGCTATATTATGCCTTATTTCCGTTGTAAATGCAAGGAATTTATTTGTGGTCAAAAGCAGCAAATGGCCGTGATGGCTATTGGTCCACAAATCCCGGCTAAGTTCCTGCACCAATTTGTCTATATACCCTTTCTAAATCAGTTTGGGGAATCTTTTATCGGGCCGATTCTTTCTATCGGAATTCGCTTAAAGCCGAGCTTGTAGGCGGGAGAGTCGTCCTTGAGCTGAAAGTTTTTGCGAGCCGGGTCAACAAAACCCGGGGCTTTCTCGATAAGATTGTCCTTGAAGGTAACGATGTTCCTGTCAACCCCTTGCAAATCCAGCCATCTGCCGCCGGAGCAAATGTTTCGCCGGATAATATTGCCCTCTGGCACAGCAGGGTCATCTTCCAATATGCTCACGAGCTTAGGATAGCGCTTCCGCCAGAGCTCAGACATGTAGGGCATAGCCTTCAACCGTTGCGTCATGGTAGTATTCACGTGGTATCCAGCCCAGCCCATAGCACGCGCGTCGATGTGCAGAGAGGGCTGGCAGTCCACGAAGATATTGTTTTCAACCAGACAGTCGCGCCCACCACCGATAAAAGCAGCTCGCGTGACCCGGTAGAAAACATTGCCATAAATCTTCGTGCCGCAGAACATATCATCCAGATAGACGCCGACGCATCCGCGTCCCCTGAATCCGGTGATCTCATGAAGGTAGTTGTAACGGATAACGGTGCCCCGCATCGTCCAGTCCCGTCCGGCGTAGATTGCACCAGCATCGTTTGACTCCAGACAGACGTTGTGGATTTCGTTGAACTCAATCACGTGGTCGTTGCCCCCGAACATAATAGCCATGTGAGGGGCGTTATGGATAAGATTGTGGGCTGCCCTGTTGCCGACGCCGTGAAGCGCGATTGCAGGTGTATACATACGCTGCCATCGCCCGTATTGGTAGATGTGGTTATTCTCGGCGAAGTGCCCGCCGGGAGTGAGAGATTTTCGCTCGCCGCCCTGCATACTAACACCGCCGCTGCCGGTCGCATAAATATCACAAGACGCAACGCCGTTATTGTTACCCCCTTCTATCTGTACGGCTGTGCCTCCAAGGTTGCGCAGTACACAACCAACGATTTTTGAGCGTTTGCAGTCCTTCATCACGATAGCCGTGCCGCGAGCCGCCTCGAAAATCATCCCTTCAATGACAACATTCGAAACACCGGTCAAATTCACAAGTGTGTCCAAGATGGAAACGACTGCACGTCCTTTCTCAATGGGGGCCGGCGGCCAGAAGTAAAGGATGCCAGTCTCCCGATCGAGGTACCATTCGCCGGGCCTGTCGAGCTCCGCCAGGATATTCAATCCGTAGAACCATTGGCCGATACGGTAACCGTAGTTGTGGTAAGGCGGGATCACGGAAATGATGCGTTTGACGGTATCGATTGATTCAACCTTCTGCCGTTCGTCAGACCAATCCCAGAACCAGTAGCCGTGGACCCATACATCGTTCTCCTCGACCCAGCGTTTCGGCCTGTCGCCCTCGTACATGAACTTGCCGGTCTTACTGCCCTTTGTGCCCCTGACGTTGACAGTGTCGGGCTCGACCAGCCCGATAATCTTTACGAATCCCTCATTTGGCCACCGCGCCAACGTCATCGGCTTATCCTGAAAGAACAACTCCAGGCCGGTTGCATGCATAGGCCCACCAAATGCTCGCGGCGAGACTTTACCGAAATCTGTAATCCCCTGGGCTTTCAGGTCGGTTTGTAATATCTTATCTCGATACTTCTGATCAATTCTGTTAAGAATCGCCGGGTTACTAATCGGTGTAAATCCGTTAATCTGTTTACCACCTACCAATCGTACTTCTTCATTCTTATATGCTCGATACACAATCGGCGAGCTTTTTGTACCGCTGTCCCTGGCTGTAAGTTCAAAGCTGCTCGTCAGCGGATATACACTGCCGCGTATGTAGACCGTGACCCCGCCACCGGGTAACTGTCCAGTCTGCTTTAGCATCCGGATGGCATCGCGTGCCCTCGACGGGGTCTTGAACGGACCATCACTGCGCTGCGCATCTGGTGCAGGCAATGTCCCCGACCAGGAATCGTTACCGGACGGCGAAACGTAAAAATTGGCCTTCGGTTCACCGGCAAATAACAACACCTGAAAAGACAAAATGATTGATACTACAATGATTCTGTAAATTCTATAACGCATCTCTTTTGCTCCAACTAAGTGCTAACATCTATTCTGACTTTGAAGCTAATTTATCTTTTGACCGGCCGAATGCAGCAGCCGATAAAAATAGCCCCAGGTCCAGGCCTTGGAGCCGTCCGGCCTTATAAGCCAGAAGCTGCGCACATCATCGTTGTCGTGCACCGGCGGTTGCTTTTTTGGCTCTTTTAATTCATTACAATACAGTTGCCAATAAACTTTGTAGGGACATCCCCAATCCAGGGCCGTCTGCACCGCGTTGGGAATCGCCTTTCGGATTTGCTCGGCGGAAAACCCATTTTCCGGCATACCAAACTCGCCCAGGTACACATTTCGATTGCCGAAATCAGCACTGTCCGGCATATTCTCCGCTATGAAATCCAGCGCCCCGCGGAATACATTCGGGTCTTCAAAACGCCCTGTTGTCGCATCCCACGCCGAATATGAGACCAAATCCAGATTGGTATGCGGCAGAACCGAATTGACCATATTGGGCCTGCCCTCCTTCATAGAAACGACGACACGGTTCACCTCGGCGGCGTGATAAACCCGAACGCCACGCTGGCCGACCTCCTGCCTGGCCTGATTCACCCCCGCCTGCCGCGCATTTAGCCACTCTATCATACCGCTTATCGCCATTGGCTCCGGATCAATTTTTTTATCGAAACTGCCGCGGATTAGCCAGTCACCTTCCCAGTGCTGCAAAACAAACGTCTTGCCCGTGTTCCGGTAAGTGGTTAACAGATGTTTGGCCAGCTCGTAAAACTGCTGCTGCTCGTCCCTCTTTTGCTGCTCGGTGATGCTGTTTTTCCAATAGCCGCCGCCGCGCCCCATCGAGAAGCACATCAAAATATAGGTGGTAAAAGGCTTGTCGAATAGTTCCCGAAAATACGGCGACTGCGCAATCTCAACCAAGGTATCCATCTGCGGCCATTTGGAGTTGAAAGAATAAGACTCCTGCGGCTTATGAAACCAAACCTTAATCACCCGCGAGCCTAAAGCTAAAATCTGCTCGGCACCTTCGTTGAGAAAATCCTCGTCGGTCAAATAATACCGGCCGTTAACATGTGTTACCCCTATAATGTCCCGCAGCGCCGGCATTTCTCCAGCACGCTGTTGCAGAGTGACATTCCCCGTATTTTCCTGATGCACACAGCCGACACAAATTACCGCTAACAAAATCACGCTGAAATGATTTCTCATTTGTTGTCCCCGTTCAAACGATGGCCGTTTAAGTATGCAAAAAATTTATGCTTTTCTTTGCTTTCGGGTACAAACTCTAATTTTTGATCTTATGGAAACTGTTTTGTGCTGCCTCGATGGTCTTTTCAATGTCGTACTGCGAGTGGGCCAGTGAAACAAACATTGCCTCATAAGCGCTTGGAGCAAGATAAACGCCCTGCTCTAACATCTCTGCGAAGAACCTCTTAAACTGTTTTATATTGGTTGACTGCACGTCGGCAAAGTTTCGCACCGGCCTGTCAGTGAAGAAACAACTCATAATCGAGCCGACACGATTAATCATAACAGCAATACCGGCGTCCCTGGCAGCATTGGCCAGCCCGGCTTCTAACAGGGCTGCCGAGGATTCGAGTCTTTGGTAGCAGTCTTTTTCTGGGGTCCCCAAACGCTCTTTACTACGTTTGGGGGATCCTGTCAGTATATCCAGTGTTGCGTTGGCTGCTGCGGTTGCGATTGGGTTGCCGGCCAGCGTCCCCGCCTGATAGACCGCCCCAGCCGGGGCAAGCATATCCATAATATCAGTTCGGCCGCCGAATGCGGCTGCGGGCAGTCCTCCCCCTATGATTTTGCCGAGGCAGGTAATATCAGCTCTTACGCCGAAAAGCTCCTGTGCACCACCGGCGGCCAGACGAAAACCGGTTATCACCTCATCGAATATCAACAGCGCCTCGTTTTGGTCACATAAATTCCGAAGCGTCTGAAGGTAGCCATCAACCGGCGGTACCACACCCATATTTGCGGCGACAGGTTCAACCAGAACTGCGGCGATTTGACCTTTCCGTATATCAAAGGCAACCTTTGCCGCATCGATATCATTATACGGGATTACAATGGTCAGCCCGGCAATCGAATCGGGCACGCCGGCACTCGAGGCAGTGGCATTTTCGGCAAGACCGGAACCCCCTACTACCAGCAGCGAATCGCTGTGGCCGTGATAACAGCCGGCCATTTTGATTACTAAATCCTTTTTGGTATATGCACGGGCCAGTCGGATAGCAGTCATTACCGCCTCGGTGCCGCTGTTCACAAGACGGACTTTTTCGATAGAGTCGAAGGCAGCGATTATTTTTTCGGCCAAGGCGGTTTCAGCCAATGTCGGCGCCCCGAACGAGGTCCCTTTTTTCGCTGCGGTGCCAATGGCTTTTATTACCGCAGGATGGGCGTGTCCAAGAATCATCGGGCCCCAGGAGCCAACGTAGTCAATATACTCATTGCCGTCAATATCGTAGATTTTTGAGCCGAGTGCGTGCCCAATGAAAAGCGGCCCGGTATCAACGCCGCCGAAGGCCCTCACCGGCGAGTTGACGCCGCCGGGCAAATAATTGCAGGCCTCGGCAAAGGCCTGAGCTGATTTCCGGGGCACACCGAAACGCTCCTTATTGCGTTTGGGGCCCCCTTGGTATGCTTTTTGTTCGTTCATCGCCTCAGTATCATAAGACAACCGGCGGTGAAATTCAAATCATTTGTAGGCAGCCGATTTTTCTTGCAAAGCTCTGGCAGCTGCATATACTCTAAAACTTCAAAACTCGATAAATGAGCGAATTCGGAGCATTGATATGAATTTAGTTAAATGGTTTCGTAAAAATAAGACGAAAGTGATGGCCATTGTAGTCGTCATTATAATGTTCGGCTTTGTAGGGGGCAGCGCATTATCCTACTTGCTTAGTCCGAGAGGAACGGGCCGGCACAACACACTGGCTTACTTCGGAGATAACAGGAAAATAACGGAGAAAGACCTGTATGATGCGAGGCAGGAACTGGGAATTCTAAAGCGGCTGGGGGTAGATGAACTGCTGAGAAGCATTGGCGTTCCATTATTTGATACGCAAGATTTGCGAGCGCTTCTGCTGGGTGAACTGCTGTTTTCCGAGCGGAAAATTTCGCCGGCATTAACCAAGCATATAAAACAAATGATAAGAGCAAATAGGTACAGGATAAGCGATAAACAAATCAATGATATTTACAGGCGTCCGATGCCAAGTGATATATATTGGCTGCTACTGAAAAACGAAGCCGGGCTCGCAGGAGTTAGAATATCAAACAAGGATTCCGGCGAACTGTTAGCAAGAATAATGCCACAGATACCACAATTTACCAAAGAGATGCGAACGACGTTCGGGAAATTGCTGGCGGTACTGGAGTACGCCAGGATGACCTGCTCGGGCCAGGATGTTACAGCGGCGCAGATAATGCACAATGTAAGCCGGGAAAGGGAAACAATCGACGTTGAATTTGTAAAATTTGATTCGGCTGTGTTTGCCGAAACACAATCCGAGCCAAACGAAGAAAGAATCTCTGCGCATTTTGACAAATACAAAAAATTCTTTGCCGGTGCCGTAAGCAAGGAAAACCCTTATGGCTTCGGGTATAAGCTGCCCGACAGGGTCCGGCTCGAATACATCGCCGTCAAGCTCGATGATGTCTCGAAGATAGTAACGGCACCCACGCAGGAAGAGACAGAAGGATACTACCAAAAACGTAGAGAACAATTCACTACATCGGTTCCATCGGACCCGAACGACCCGAATTCACCGCAGACCGAACGAATCAAAAGCTATGCCGAGGTGGCAAGTATCATTTCAAGGCAGCTTCTGCAGAACAAAATAAACTCGAAGGCGGAGAATATTCTGCAGGAAGCAAAGGCACTTACCGAGGTGGACTTTGAAGATATAGAGGATGCAAATCTCAACCCCGAGCAGCTCAGGCAAATGGCCGGCGATTATGAAACTGCCGCCGAGCAATTGAGTGAAAAATACAAAATCAAGGTATATGCGGGACAGACGGGTCTGCTTAGTGCAACCGACATACAGACAGATAAATACCTTGGAATGTTGTATCTGAAGGGCTACGGATACGGATATAATCCGGTGGGTTTGACTCAGATTGTATTTGCGATTGATGAGCTTCAGACCAGCGAACTTGGGCCATTCGATGTGCCAAAGCCGAGAATGTATGAAAATATCGGGCCGGCAAGGGACGTACGCACACAAATACAGGGATATACAGGGACAAATATGGTGCTTGTGCGGGTAATAGACGCGGAAAAGCCCTCGGAGCCGGAAAGCATAAATCAAACCTACAGCAAGAGCACGCTTAAACTTGACCAAGACGAAGACCAGGCAAGTGAAGACGTTTATTCGGTAAAAGAAAAAGTGGCGGAAGACTTAAAAAAACTTGCGGCAATGGATACCGCAAAAAGCAAGGCCGAGGAGTTTATCGGCCTGGCGACAAAGGATGGCTGGGAGAGCGCAATTGAGAAATTTAACGAGCTTCATAGACAGCAGACCAAACAGGACGAAAGCGACCCCAATGTATTCGAGTTGCAAAATGCGACAAACCTGTCGAGAAGCTCGCGGATAGCATTAGAAACATGGGCTGCGCAAAATGCGGGTAATCCGGCGGCACAATTTTTAATCAATGAGAGAAAAAATAATAGCCGGCTCATAGACCAGCTCTATTCACTCGTGCCGCAGAACAGTAACTCCATTGAGAGCACGCCTTTAGTTCTGGAATTCAAGCCGGATATGAGCTACTATTGCTTAAAGAATATTTCAGTTAAACGGCTTGAGCAGGAGCAATACGAAACAATCAAGGCGATACAAATATACAGGGAAGAGCATATTCAATCCCAGAGCCTGGCAGCGGTGCACTTTAACCCGGAAAACATATCAAAACGTATGAGCTTCAGGTGGCTCAGAGAGGAAGAGACAGTGGCAGATGCCAATACACCGGAAGAAGCTGAGGGAGCATCTTAATGGCACGGCGTTCGAAAGAAAACCAGGCGCTGTTTATGCTAATTGTGGGACTGCTGGCCTGGCTCGTGCCGGGCGCGGGACATCTTGCGCTGAAGGAAAAAAAACGGTCGATAATTATATTCGCAACTATCGTCCTGACTTTCTGCATAGGCTTATATGTCGGCTAAATCGGTGTAATTGACCTGGTCGGAGCAACGCCGTGGTATGTGGTACTGGCACAAATTATGAATTCGCCGATGGTGGCGCTGCTGGGACGCTTGACCACCGGCGGAGGCTATACTGTCTACGGCTGGCCAAACGAAATCGGACAGATATACACAAGCACCGCAGGCTTGCTCAACCTTTTGTGCATTGTCAACGCCGTTTATTTGGCTCATCTGCGCAGTGCAGAGACGGCCGGAGGGTAAAATGTCGGTAGAAGCTATCTTTGTAATCGCGAGCTTTACAGCACCGAAAGAGATCGGGGCAAATCCACAATCTATGCTCTGGCTGCTGCCATTAGCGGCGGCAATAGCCGTCGTCTATAAAGCAACGAAACTGCCAACAATCACGGCACGCAATTTTATCAAGGAAGCAGCGATTTTATTCGGCTCAATCGTTGTTTTCATAATCATAACCGCATTGGCTTTATACACCTTGGCGCGGCTAATTACTGAGTGATTGCCGGCCACGCACCAAAAACGGAACGCAGCAAAGTGACTTTTTGGTGAGGGACAAAATGGTTCCCGAGCTCGCTGGCATTTTAATCCTGGCTCCCATTTGCAGTCTTTCACAAATGGTGTCCCGGTCCCTCGTCGTGGTCTGACAAAACGCCTTCAAGTACACCTAATTCAATGAGGGCATTGAAAGCGGCTTTTTGCTCCGCCTCTTTTTTGTTAGTCCCCCAGGCACTTAGGAAATGACGGTCTGCGAGTATCACTCCCGACTCAAAACATTTGTTGTGGTCGGGCCCTTTTTCATCAAGCAGCGTATAGACAGGCGTGGCATTAAACTGCTGCTGGGCGTATTGCTGCAATAAGGATTTGAAATTGCCCTGGTCCTGTTCCGCATCGGCTCGATCAAGCAGCGAAGCAAAAGTTCTTAAGATGAAACTGCGAGTAGCGTCAAATCCGCTGTCAACATAAATTGCAGCGATAACGGCCTCCAATAGGCCGGCAACAAGAGAGCTCGACAAAGCCCGACCGGAGGCCATACCTTTGCCGACTTTCAGAAATTTTTGCAGGCCGAGCTGTTTGGCGACCCGAGCGCAGGTCCCGCGAGAAACAAGCATACTCTTTATTTTTGTTAAGTCACCCTCCAGATAACCTGGGAACCGCTCGAAGAGCGCTTGACAAATAACTGCAGCTAAAACGGCGTCACCAAAAAATTCCAGCCTTTCATTACTTAAAAGACGATTATCGACGGCAGAGGAATGAGTGAACGCCTTGGCTAAGAGATTGCGGTTGGAAAATGTATAACCTATTATCTGCTCGATTTGCTGCAGAGTTTCTTCGTCCATCTACTTGTGTCCTACTTTTGCCCTGCACCAAAAAGCAGTTCGCTGTGCTCCGCTTTTGGTGCGTGGTTATAAGAACCTCACGAGCAGATTACGAACACCGCCGTTTTAGAGCGATCTTCGTAGCCGGCTCAACAAGGAAAAACAAATTATATTATACAAAAGATACGCCGGATGTCAAGCTCCTTAGTCCAGAGTCCAGGCTACGGCTAACTGACCATCTGCAAGCCGGCCAGGGCAACAAACTTGTCGTCGGCAACTTCAAAAATTCCGTCAAGACCGGTTACCGTAAAGATGCCTCTGGTCGCAGCGGCAACGCCGCAAAAAACAAGCCGATGCTCACAATCGGCCAACATCTTGCGCAACTTCAGCAGCTTCGAGAGACTTGAAGAAGTTATAATATCGACGCTGGAAAAATCAATTACCACGTCACAGTCACCTCTGTCACGCACGATTTCAATAACGCTTTTGAGCTCATCAGACATTTCCGGTTCCTGGGGCAGGTCCACAAGGACGATATTCTCCGACCAATTTTGAATCCCCATCTTAAATCTCCTTTTTAACTCAATACAGCTTTTGGGTGTTTCAAAGACGCCCATTTTGCAATAAGCCGAACCTGTGCCTCCCTTCTTGCTTTCGCAAGAAAACAGGGAGGTGCAGGCAAAATGGGAACATTCCAAATCTTTTATCGGCGCAAGTCTGGGCCGGGTTAAGCAAAAAATTAAGCCGGATTTAACCTGTCTTGTAGCATTGAGCCGCCAAAACGGGCGTTTCAGTATCTTTAAGCATATGCTTTTAACAAAAGCTGGCAATGAGAGGTAAGAAATTTTTACTCGTCCTCTCTTTTTGCGAGCCAGCTTTCAGGAACCAAATGGTTCGAAGGTATTCATTTTGAGAGCATCCATATAGGACGTACACCGTCCCCCGCACCCCACCAGGGGCACCTTTTTAACTTGACAGCGTCCCACGAGACACTATATTTTTAGTAGCGAAAGTGGCGATACTTGTTGGTCAAGAAAGGCTTTCTTTCGGAGGAAATTTTTAATTGATGCCGGACAGGTAATACAGCATCTTATAATTTTCTATCCAGCTTTCGGTAACTTATGGCTTCTGCGATATGTTCGGGCTGGATGTTTTCAGTGTCGACCAGGTCCGCTATGGTCCGGGCAACTTTGCAAATCTTATCGTGGGCCCGGGCGCTCAGGCCGAATTCCGTCATCGCCTGTTTGAGCATCAGCTCAGAAGCTGAATCAAGCTCACAAAACCTTCTAACTTGTTTGTGACTCATTCTTGTATTGGTCATTACTTTGTCACCGCCGAAGCGCCTTGCCTGAACCTCTCTGGCTCTGGTAACATCCCGTCTTATCGTAGCAGAATCGAGCTGGCCGGACCTTGAACGCAGCTTGCTGAAACTTATTGCAGGGACATCGATATGAATATCAATTCTGTCCACCAGCGGCCCGGATATTTTTGACAGATATCGTTCGATCTGGCCGGGAGTGCACCTGCACCTTCTTGCATAGGTGCCAAAATAGCCGCAGGGACAGGGATTCATCGCTGCAACGAACATAAATTGGGCGGGAAAGCGAATGGTGCCTTTGGCGCGTGAAACGGTAATAAAACCATCCTCCAACGGCTGGCGAATCATCTCCAAAACGTGCCTGGGAAATTCGACAAATTCATCGAGAAACAATATTCCGAAATGAGCCAGGGACAATTCCCCGGGCCGAGGTGTCGTTCCGCCGCCCACCAGCGCCGGGCCGCTGGCTGAGTGGTGCGGCATTCGCACTGGACGAGTAGCCAACAACGCCTTGTTTTTACCCAACAGGCCTACTGAGGAGTATACACGAGTGGTCTCAAGAGACTCTTCCAGACTCAAAGGCGGCAGAATGGTCGCCAATCTTTGTGCCAGCATTGTCTTTCCTGCTCCGGGCGGGCCAATCATCATTATATTGTGTCCGCCGGCGGCGGCAACCGTCAACGCCCGTTTGACACTTTCCTGCCCCTTAACATCTGCAAAATCAACTTCATAATTTGATGCTACGTTAAAAAGCTCCTCGACATTAACAGTGGTCGTTTCCAGCGGCAGCTGTCCGGAAAGAAAACTGACCGCCTGAGCAAGCGAGCCGACACCATATACCTCAATGTCCTGAACCACCGCACCCTCTTTAGCGTTTTCCAGAGGGACAATCATTCGGCTGAAACCGCTTGCGGCGGCGGTCATCGCCATACTCAATACCCCGTTGACCGTTCTTACCCTGCCGTCCAGGGCCAATTCGCCGACAATAACAAAATCTTTAAGAATCGAACTGACCAAAGTGCCATGGCCGATGAGCATCCCTAAAGCGATAGGCAAATCGAAGGCAGGGCCTGCCTTTTTCACATCCGCGGGGGCCAGATTTACCAGCGACTGAGTTTTGGGATACTTGTAGCCGCAGTTAACAATTGCGCTTTTGACTCTCTCGGTGCTTTCCTTCACGGCGGCGTCAGGCAGGCCTACAATCAGCGACTTTTCAAATCCCCCCCGTGCAACGTCAACTTCAACCTCGCAGATTATCCCTTCAATCCCTTCAAGCGTAACACTGTGCAGTCTGGCCAACATACTTTGACTTCCTTGTTTTTAGATTTGAAAAGTGTATTTCATAACACTGCGACGGTCTCTACCGCCACCTTCTAAACCTCTGAAACAGCCGATTCGTTCCCGCTGCAAAAACCTTCGCAAAATTACTTTCCACGAAAGAATACCAGATGAGAAGTATTAAGTCAAATAGCATAAAGAGCTTACAGCAACAAGAAAAATTTCCAAAAAACCATTTTTCTCACCATATTCTCATTTTGGGCTTGGTAATATAGGGCTCGATAATGCCTGTGTAGGGGTCTATTCCTATATAGGGCGGCCTGACCACGGTGGCAGGCTGTAGAATTATGGTCTTTTGTTTAAGGAGATTTAAGATGGTAGAGAAACATTGGAAACTGATTGGTTTGGTGGTCATTATTGGCTTGATGGCGTGCCCTGTGACATTCGCGGACAAGGACAAGGGCAGCGCGGTATCGCAGTTTGAGCAGCTCGAGAAGCAAATGTGGGGTGCAGCGAAGAAACTTGATTTTGAGCGGGCAGCTTCTCTGCGGGACCAGTTGAAAAAGCTGAAAATGGTACCCCAGATTGAGCAGATTGAGAAGCAAATGTGGGATGCAGCGAAGAAATTGGATTTTGAGCGGGCAGCTTCTCTGCGGAACAAGTTGAAAGAGCTCAATGGCAACAAGAAGGACAACGACAATCCCGGTGACGATGACGGCCAACACAAAAAAAAGTACAAGGGCAAGGTCGAGAAGAAGGACAAGGATGACGACGAAGCCGAACGCAAGGTAACAGCGAAGGAGGTCCCAAGGGCTGCCTTGGCGGCGCTCAAAAAGCTGGCTGCCGGCGCCAAGATCACCGAATTCGCAGAGGAAATCGAGTTCGGTCACACATTCTATGAGGGCTCGTGGAAGGCCCGTTCCGGCGCGAATATGGATGTGCTGGTCACGAGGGCTGGCGACTTGGTGGAAATCGAGAAACAAGTGGACGCCGACAAAGTCCCTGTAGCGGTACTGAAGGCAGCACGGAAAGCAGCCGGCAAGGGGACCCCGTTGGCGTTGGAGCAAAAGACGATGATTCTCTACGAGGTCAAGTTCCGCAAAGGCGACAGTCGGCACGAGCTGCTTCTGACTCCGGATGGTCGCCGCGTTGAGGAAGAGGTTGAAAAAGGCAAACCGGACGACGGGGACGATGATGAAGGCGACGATAAGGATAAAAAGAAAGCCAAACGCAAGGATGGCGACAAGCACAAGACGAAAGCCAAGAGTAAGGACCACGATGACGATGACGAAGGGGATGATGACGAAGACGAAGATAACGAGGATCACAAGGACAAGAAGAAGGGCAAGGGCAAGGATGACGATGATGACAACGACAAGCACAAGATAAAGGCCAAGTGCAAGTGCGATGACGACGACGATGACGAAAACGGCGACGACGATGACGAGAATGACGATGACGAAGCCAACAATGACGATGACAACGAAAAGCACAAGATGAAAGCCAAGTGCTGCGAAGACGATAACGAAGACGGCAATGACGAAGACGACGACGATGAAGGCGACGATGACGAAGCCAACAATGACGATGACAACGAAAAGCAC
>JAUVYZ010000211.1 GCA_030602845.1 Phycisphaerae bacterium
AATGGGAAAATTGTAGGATTCGGCAATAAGTCTTCTGGGTCGAACCCCGCGGGAACTATATCCGTTTTTACAATAGACCGAAATCTTCTTGACCTTAACAATCTCATCGGTGTCCCTGGCACCACCGTTTGTTACGACTCCCACCACCCCTTTTTCCGCCCAGCCGAGACTATTATTGGAGCCAATAAAACCACATTCGGGGATTCCACCGGCATCGATAACGACGATGTCTCCGGGTTTTGCCACTTCAAGCCAGGCATCGGGGGCCCTTTTATATTGTTGAGATTTGAATTTTTTGAACCCTTCAAGGTCCGGGAACGAGCTTTGTCCGACTCTAACGTCAGTAGGCACATGTCGAACAGTAATGGCAAATCCTATTACTCTGTGAGAAAATTTTTCTACATCCCGCCACAGGGGTCGGATATCCTTGTCCATTAAACCTATATCCTGCAGGCCAATCAGGTCCATACCATCAAACACATCTGTGAGTCGCAAATCCTTGTACAATTCAAGGATTTCTTTTCGTGCCTGCTCACTGTCATCAAAACTTTTGTTCTTTAGCAGCCTGACACCTTCAGGTGTTGTAAGTCTCGGAGCATTTGATTTTTGCGCTTCCGTGACAGGAATACAGGACATCAAAATAAGTAATATTACTGTAATAAGACTGATACATTTTGATTTACATTTAGTTAAGCAATACATAGCGACCTCCTAATAATGGTTTATAAAGTTCTTGCTACCTAATTCGGAAAACACAGGTTATACTAAAACCAGTTCAATAAGAAAAGCAAGGATTTTTTGTGTAAAAAGTGCGGTAAGGAGCGAGAAAAATGAATCGGGATTTCAGAATTGTTTTTGTTTGTGTTGCCATCGGGACAACATTAGCTGCAACAGCATTGGCCGGGAATGCAGGGAGCTTACATAAGGTTGAACCGCTCTGGGTGGATAGTGCTCCAGGCGTTAAAGGCGACGAGGACGGCGACAAACCGACGCTGACGATTTACCTGCCGCCGGAGGAAAAAATGACCGGGGCCGCCGTTGTAATTTGTCCCGGCGGCGGTTATGGCCACCTGGCTATGGACCACGAGGGACACCAAATCGCACAGTGGCTCAACTCGCTCGGCGTTGCCGGTTTTATTCTCAAGTACCGCCACCGCAATAGCGGCGCCGGCTATGGTCATCCGGCACCGTTACAGGACGCCCAGCGAGCAATCAGTATGGTCCGCAGCCGTGCCAAGGAATGGAACATCAATCCCAACCGGATAGGCATCCTTGGTTTTTCGGCGGGGGGACACCTGGCGTCGACCGCAGGGACACACTTTCAGAAGCGCTACAGCGATGTAAAAGATGTGATAGACCGTAATAGCTGCCGGCCTGACTTTATGATACTGGTCTATCCGGTCATTTCGCTGACCGAATGGTTTACCCACCGCGGCTCCAGGCGGAATTTATTAGGCGACAACTCCGACAAGAATCTCGTTGAGAGTTTGTCCAACGAAAAGCAGGTGACGCCTGAGACGCCACCGACGTTCCTTGTCCACACCGACGAGGACAAGGGCGTGCCGGCGGAAAACAGTATCTATTTTTACCTTGCCCTGCGGAAGGCGAAAATTCCGGCTGAGATGCACATTTACCAAAAAGGCCAGCACGGATTCGGCCTCGGCAAGAAGCACGGTGCCGTATCAAGCTGGTCTCTTCGCTGCGCAGACTGGATGCGAGGTATGGGACTGCTGGACAAAGACCACAAACGGAGGTAAAAGCATCACTTTTTGCCGGTCCTGGTGCTTCCGTGCTGGGCCAGGAGCCGGTCTATGGAGGCGCGAGGGTAGCAGATAGCCCGGTAGAGCGCCATTCGCCTGCCATTTTTATGTAAGTCGGGATTTAAGAACTCCCAGACAATCTCGCCTTGCGGCGTCACCTCGAATAACCTTCCCGAATCCGATTCAGCAATGAACGTATTGCCATTGGGCAGTCTCTGATTCGAGCCGCGACTTGGAGAGTAAAAGCTCCTCGGCGGGTCCGCCCTGTATTGCCATACTATCCTCTCAGTGAGTGGGTCGAGCTCCAATACCCGAGTATATCCCCTGCGGCGAACAGCAGCATTTTGTCCGTTGTCGTAGATGAGCAAATGTCCGTTAGGGAGCATGGTAGGTATGTGCGGCCCCAGCAATTCACCGGGCCCCCAGGCCCAGACAACTTTTCCAGATTGCTTTTCGATTACTCCTATTGTGTCGATGTGGCGTCCACAGAAAATAATATTTCCCGCTTTGAATCTCGAATCTTTCCTGGCGGCAGGACTGTCGGGCAGTACCTCAACAGTGTTGATATGCGGCCAATCCCAGAATTTTGCATAAGGTGGAATTGTAAGGTTCACGTGCTCGGCAATCTCGCCGGCATGCTCCTCCGCTTTCCACTCCCAGACCACCTCGTTGTCCGGCGTCAATTCGACTATAATATCACAGGCGAGTTTGCCCGAATTAGTCCAGGGATTCTTCAAATTCCGCCTATCCACGACCAGCGTGTTACCATTGGGCAGCCGATAGAAATCATGATGGGCCCTCATCCGTCTTTTCCAAACAAGGTTACTGTCCCAGTCCAGCTCCAGAATCATAATGTCTTTGATGATTGCAACGAGGTGTCCGTCGGGAAGCATTTCGGCGTAGTGCCACGTTTTGCCCTGCGGATATGACCAGCGATGAACTTCCCGTCCATCCAGGTCGATGATGTGGGCGACTTCGGTAGCTCGGCTCGAGTAAAGTCTGTAACCATTGTCGCATTTGTCCCGTCTGAGAACCGTTACTCCTGATTGCTTTTTGGCACCGGCAGATAGTTCTGCCTCAGCAGTCTTTTCCCGCCCTACCACAACACCGCAGGAAATCCAACTCGCCGGCATCAGTGAAGCAGCCGACAGGCCAATGGTTTTTAGAAAGTCGCGTCGTGTGTAATTAAGTGCGCTAATGTTCATTTCCATCTCCTGAGCAGAAATTTTTTTTCATCTCTTTGCATTGAGTCATTTGCAATAAGAATCTCTTGCTTATTTTGGTTATCGAGATTCAGGCCGGTTTTCTTCGGCTGTTGTCTGTGTAAATTCCGAGGGGGGTGCTTGTGAATCCTGTTGTGGGATTGGCTTGATTTCGATGGGAGGCTGGTCCCGGTTTTGTTCGGCGTCGGTGTCAGGTCTTTGGTTTGTATCCGGCGGAGCGGGTATATTCTGCTGTTGAGCCGCTTCGCCGGCAGCAGATAGTTCTTCCATCTGTTCTAAAGTCTGTACATTTTGGTCTTCAGGCACTTCAGCAGCATCGGGTTGTGTATTTAGCTGTGGCGCCGGCCGAACTGGTTCGACAGGCTCACCATCCCGAGCGAAGTCGAGGGATTGAGTGTGTATGACTTCGGCTACCTTCTTGTAATCTTCAGCGCCGTGACAACTTTGCTCGTATTCGAAAATTGTTTTGCCGTAGCCTGGCGCTTCAGCGAGCTTGATGTTTCTTCGGATATAAACCGGAAGAATCCGAGCTTGTGCCCAGGCGCAGTTGGTTCCGCGTGCATTGTCGAGGAATTGCTCGATATCAGCCTTGACTTCCTTTGGAAGCGAGGCCCTGGTGTCAAACATACACAGCAAAATGCCATTAACTTTCAGGGCCGGGTTGATTCTTTTGTTGACAAGCTCGATGGTTTGCAGGAGTTTTCCGAATCCCTGGAGGGCCAGGAAGTATGGCTGAAGCGGGATTAAGACCTCCTCGGCGGCAGCGAGGGCGTTTAAGGTCAACAATCCGAGCGAAGGGGGACAGTCGATAAAAGAATAATCGAATTTGTCTTTGACCGAATGAATGGCCTCCCGCAGAATGGTTTCTCTGCCGACCACACTTACCAGCTCACTTTCGGCACCAACGAGGTTAATATTTGCGGGCAGCAGCCAAAGATTCGGACGCACGAGCAGAATTTCTTCTTGAAATCCTGCTGACTGGGTCAGGACCTCATAAGAGCCGGACTCAATGGTTTGCGGTTCGAGGCCGAGGTGTATTGTCAGATGCGATTGAGGGTCCAGGTCAATAACGACCACCTTCGAACCGGCGGCGGCAAGGGCTGCTGCAGTATTAACCACAGTTGTGGTTTTTCCCACCCCCCCTTTCTTGTTTAATACTGCGATTGTCCTCATAAGAATCTAAAAACTTAAAGTTAAAAACTAAAAGCCATAGCGTAAAATTTAAAAGTATTAAGTTTTGGTTTTACATTTTTCGTTTTACGCTTTTAGCTTTTTCAAGACGGCATCCAGCACACCATTAAC
>JAUVYZ010000213.1 GCA_030602845.1 Phycisphaerae bacterium
CAGCAGGATGTTTTGCTGGATGATGTCGAATCGGGGGTTTTAATCCTCATAGGCGCTACCACGGAAAATCCGTTTTTTTCGGTCAATTCGCCGTTGATTTCGCGCAGCACTGTGTTTCATTTTGAGCCGCTTGGTGAAGAAGACATTTTAGAATTGCTGAGAACAGCAATTGCCGATACCGAGCGGGGACTCGGTAAATTTGACATCCGGGCAGAGAATAAGGCGCTGAAATTTCTGGCAGTGACCAGTGACGGCGATGCCCGAAAGGCCCTGACAGCGCTGGAGGTGGGTGTGTTGTCGCAGGCCGCCCGGCAGCAGGATACAAAAATTAAATTTAATCTGGAAGTTGCAAAAGAGTCGATACAGCAAAAGACGATTGACTACGACGGCACGGGCGACACGCACTACGATTTGGCAAGCGCTTTGCAGAAGAGTATGCGCGGCAGCGACCCTGATGCTACCGTTTATTGGCTTGCCCGGATGATAGCAGGCGGTGAGGACACTCGTTTTATTGCCCGGCGTATTGCGGTTTGTGCGGCCGAGGACGTCGGGAATGCCGACCCGATGGCGACGGTTTTGGCCGCGGCTGCCGTCCAGATATCCGAGTTTGTCGGCCTGCCGGAAGCACAACTGGCCCTGGCGCAGGCGGCTATATATATTGCTTGCGCACCAAAATCAAACGCTGCGGCTTCGGCTATCTGGAAAGCGGTTGACGACGTGAAATCGCAGAAAACGATACCTGTGCCAAAACATCTAAAAGATAGTCATTACCGGGCTGCGAAAAAAATGGGTTACGGAGCCGATTACAAGTATCCGCACAATTTTGAGGGTGGTTTCGTGCCGCAGGAGTACCTGCCGGCGGCGATGAGGGAAAAATATTACAAACCGAAGGAAATCGGGTGTGAAAAAAATATCAAGCGTTATTTACAAAAGCTGCAAACCTTGATAGAAAATAGCAAGCCCCGCCCCTCCGAGGGGCTGGGCAAGCCCGTCACAAGGAGTGCCGGAAAGAAGGATGGCTAAATGGACAAGGAGCAGTTGCGTTTGAGGCTGCGGAAGTGCTTGCTCGCTATACCTGCGGAGCAGAGGAGCGAAAAGAGCCGGAAAGCATGCCGGAATCTGGTTTCGACACAGCAATTTCAAAGTGCATCAGCGGTTATGATGTATTTGTCCCTCCCGCACGAGGTGGATACTTCGGAGGTAATACTTTATGCCTGGCAGCTCGGTAAGATAGTGGTGGTGCCGAAGGTTTCCTGGCAGCAAAGGCATATGATACCGGTACAGATAAACTCGCTGGAGACGGGCTTTTCGACCGAAGTTTCCGGGCTGCGAAATCCCATAACGGGGGTTCCGATGCCGATTGAAGAGATTGACCTGGTGGTTGCTCCGGCGTTAGGATTCGATAAGAAAGGCAACCGGCTTGGCCGCGGCGGCGCCTATTACGACAGGTTTTTCGCTAACGAGCAGCTTAAGGCGCCGAGATGCGGCTTTGCTTTCGCAGAGCAGGTGATTGACTCGGTACCGGTGATGGAGCGTGATGAGCGGGTGGATTTGTTAGTGACCGATGAAGAAATAATATATTTTAACCGGAATAGCCGATAGAAGATAGTGGATAGAAAAAAGCTAACTAAACGCTAAACGTTATACGCTAAACGCTGAAAAAGGAGAATAAAATGGCTCGTTATCCTTCCAGCTTACACGGCAGGCGAAGAGGCCGGCCCCTAAGGCGGACATATATCATTTCAGGTTTACTTATTATTGCCGTGGTGGTTGCTTTCATTTATCGTCCTTCCGGCAAAAACAAAGATGCAACAGGCCCTGAAAAGGAACCAAACTCGCCCGTAGTTTTTATACCGCCATCACCACCTGTGCCGGAGCCGAATTTGTCAGATATCACACCGGAGCCGACTACTGACCCTAATCCCGAAGCGACTGCGCTTATTACCGAAGCTATGGCGCTGGTGAACGCCAAGCCCGCTAAGATTATAGAAGCCCGTGGCGTACTAAACGACATATTACTAATGCCTATGACCGAGCGGCAGCGAGCGTTTGTGAAAAGCCGACTCTCTGAGCTTGCCGATAAATGGCTGTTTAGCGAGACCATTTTCCCGCAGGACAGTCTTTGCAGCAGTTACAGGGTCAAGCGTGGTGATTTGCTTGAAACAATCGGCAAGCAATTTAAGGTGCCGTGGGAGATTCTTTCTAAGATTAACGAAGTTCGCCCCAAAGTTCTGGGAGCTGGAGAGACGATAAAAGTCATCAACGGCCCCTTCCATGCGAAGGTATATCTTTCGACTTTCACGATGGATTTATATCTTCAGAACAACACATTCGTAAAGAGTTTCCGTGTGGGTCTGGGCCAGTCGGGCAGGGAAACACCGACGGGACTCTGGCGTGTCAAGCGGGACGGGAAGCTGGTAGAGCCGCCCTGGCCTGACCCTGTTACGCGTAAAGTTCTTCACCGCGGAGATGAGGGCTATGCTTTAGGGTCGAGATGGATAGGTCTGGAAGGTATCAAGGGAGCTGCTAAAGACAGGACGGGCTTCGGCATTCACGGCACGGAGGAACCGGAAACAATCGGTACTAATAGCTCAAGAGGATGTATTCGCCTGCACGATAGTGATGTGATATTTGTCTATAATTTATTAGTGCCGATTCATTCTCTCGTCGAAGTTATAGAATAGAATAACGGAGTGTTTTTTGTCTGTATCGATGAACCAAAGGATGGTTTGTGGGGGGCGAGGAGGCAGCGTGACATTTTGGGCCTGGATGGCCTCGATTGTCGTGCACCTGATAGTGCTGACGGCGTTTGGGGCGGTCAAATTCTCCCCCTGCCGGCAACAAGCAGGGGCCAGGGCTCAAGGCAAGCAGCGGCCTACACCGATGGCTAAAATAAGCCGGATAAAAAAGCTCCTGCAGGCCGCCCCCATAATCCCCAAGCCGAAGATAAAAAAGTCTGCCGAGAGCCGGTTTGCAAGAAGGACGGACAAATTGTTGCCGACAAACCGAATTTTTGGCGCTCTAAAGCCGCGTTCGCAAAACTTTGGGGATTTGGCAAAACCGGTACACTCGCAAAGCGTTTTTTCGCTGCCGGGCAGCGCCGATTTGCCGCACAGGATTGAATTTTTCGGTAGTCGGACGGAGCAGCGTAAAGTCTGTTATCTTGTAGATTGTTCGGGGAGTATGCGGGGGACATTCGTCCAGGTTCGAAAGAAGCTCAAGGAATCGATTGGAAACCTGCAGCCAGACCAATATTTTTACATTATCTTTTTTGGCGGTGGCAGGTTGTTTGAATTTGGAGACAATCTGCTTCGAGCGACCTCGAAAACCAAATCCTCTGCGTATGATTTTATTGATTCCATTCGACCGGCCGGGCAAACTAATGCGCTGGCGGCGCTGGAAAGGGCGGTACAAATTCGTGACGGCGGTGGAGTCGCCCCTTCGCTTGTTTATTTTCTTACAGATGGCTTCGAGCTGACAACTGAAGATGTGCAGAGGTTTTCGCAGAAAATAGCGAACCTGCTGAAGCGATTTGCGCCGAGGACAAGGATTAATACCATAGGATTTTGGCCGCAGAGCGATGACCGTAAGATGCTGGAGGCGATAGCAAAACAAAGCGGCGGCGAATTTGTCTTAATCACCGACGGCGATGAAAAATTAAAAATAGCCACAAAAAAGCCCAAAAGGGAAAAAGAAATAGAGATTGCTTCGCTGCGCCCCCAATGACATAATACGACATACGCCATACGACATACGAGATACAAGGATGCGTAAGAGCTTTTTATTTAAGACGGTTTTTCTGGTCATTGCACTGGCGGCTGTGCTGGCGGTAATAGTTGCTGCGAGGTCCCTGCTTTCTCAGGGGCGAGCTGACGCAGCGGCAGGCTCTGTCATTCCTGCGCAAGCGGGAACGCAGACATTCTTTGAGCAATTTGTTATAGCCGGCGGCCCCATTGTCTGGTTTGTTCTTTTTCCGATGTCGCTTGTTGCTGTTTATCTGGCGGTCGAGCATTGCCTTACCATTCGCCGCAAGAAACTTCTTCCGGCCGGCATAGGCGGGAAGATTGTCGAGGTAATACGGCAGTTTGGCCACGGACAATTAGAGGCACGAATTGCCGAACGAAATGATTTTGTCAGCATCGCAGTTGTCAAGGCGGTTACGCAGGGCAGGGGCGATTGGTTCCGGATGCGAAACGTGCTTGCCGAGTCGCTTCAGGAGCAGGCCTGGGGGCTTTTGCGCAGGATTGAATGGGTCAATCTGAT
>JAUVYZ010000194.1 GCA_030602845.1 Phycisphaerae bacterium
CAACGACAACAGCAGTACCGGAAAGAGCACCGCCGGTACAACTCACATTACCAGACCCAATGGTCGATAACGCTTCCAGTGCAGTATCAACATCAGCAGCACTGGCATCAAAGGCAATAGCAGCGGTCGTTTGGCCGCCAAAACTCAGCGTGAATGTGCCGCCGGTAGGCGTGCCCGTAATAGTAATCGTCTGCTGTTCGTTAACCGCAGCAGTACCCTCATTAGTGTTCAACCACGTCAGTACATCATTCAATGTGGTGGTTGCAGTAACATCCATCGTCAAATCGACCGACGGACTGGCGCTTGCTAAAGAAGTACCGTCCGGTTCATAACCGGAGAAGGTAATTGTGCCTGAGCTCAGCGTGCCGGTATATTGGTCGAGGTCTGCGATTTTTGTGGTTCCGTCAGCCGTGGTGCCGCCACCGGTCGTATAAGCTATATTCGAGGTCAGCTTTTGTGTTTGCGGTGTGGCAAACGTCGCATCATAACTTAGATTGCCCTGCGCCGTTATCACTGATGTGGCATTTGCCTCCAGTGTTACATCGTAAGGGACATGAATATCGCTATTACCAGAAGTCTGGAAGCCGTCAGCTTCGCCTACATTACCGGTACGCTGGACACGGTAGCCGGTAGCAGGGTCGATAAAATTCGAATCCGCATCGACACCGAACGCACCTGCGCGCGTATAGAGGTCTTGCGAGCCGTCACTCAATACAAAATAGCCCTCTCCTTCCAACGCCAGGTCCAGAGGATTGCCCGTATTTACGATATTACCTTGTTCCATATTGGGAGCTACACCGGCTATCCCAACACCGCTGCCCATCTGCTGAGGGTTGGTGCCGCCGACTGTATCTGTCGGCTGTGATGCCTTTTTAATCGTCTCGCTCAGCAGCTCCGAGAAGGTTATTCTGCTGGACTTAAAAGCGGTGGTATTGACATTGGCCAGGTTGTTGCCGGCTACATCGAGCATCTTTTGGTGGGCCTGAAGCCCGGTAACTCCTGCTGATAATGCAAAACTCATTTTTGTTTCTCCTTAATATAAAAATCTAAATCTGATTTTAATTTTCTACCATTACTACGGCATCTAAACCGAGGGTATATTCAACCGGGTCACCATTACCGTCAACAACCGGGTTGCCCTCCCTATCAGTAACGTCTTTTACTACTAAAAGGCTTTGACCTGTCTCAGGAACATTGAATACAGAATCAACCACACCCATCATCCTTTCTAACTCACCGGTTGATTCTTCCGTTGAATAGAATGTAACTTTTTTGCCCAATAACGAATTGGCGTAGCCGCGATTGGCAAGAGTAAGGTTACGTTCGGCAACAGCAAGAACCTCGGCAAAACTTGCGTTCATTGTCTCAAGCTGCTGCAGTTGCGAGAACTGCGCCAACTGAGAAGCCATTTCGTTATTGTTCAACGGTTCCAATGGATTCTGGTTTTGCAATTGCGTTATCAGAAGTTTCATATAATCCATTTGCATGTCACTTGCTGATGCTATTGATGATACTGCCATAACTTTTCCACCTTTTCAAAAGACCAAAAGCTAAACAACGTTTGTTATCGAACAATGCTGCTCAAGGCCGCACCGGCAACGAGCAGGCCACAAATAAGTTAGCAATTGGTATGCCACATTAGAGTTGACGCCGGTCTGGTGACAGGTAACTTCTTGTTAAAGCAGACATTAAGAAAACTGAAAAATTGAACAAATACCGAAATCAGCTTCCTTAAAGAATTCCCTCAAAGGACAAATCTTCCTATACCCCAGAAAATTTTGCCGACCCAATTTGGTGATTGTGCCAAATTTTTTTTGTTTTTCCTTAGCTTGCTCAGTAACACTGAAAGTCCTATAAAAAGCGACACCGTCTCGCTGTGACTTTTGCCTTCTTCGTTTTGCTAAAATGTCCGATAAAATTATCGCAGATTTTAATGCCTCTTTGCGAATAACAAATCGGACATATTATGGGCCGGTCCCATAAAAAATTAAAGTCGTCTCCGACCATCTGTCGATTTGTTGGGCATCCACGTAACCGACAAAGAAAATAATACGGCAAAGTTTATAGTTTTGGAACACCGATGACTCTACGTAGAATTGTTGCAGTAAGCAGGGAGGCGGAAGTCCAACAGTTAGCTCGACAGGTTGGCCAGGAAATATTTGTGGCCGATAACATGGACGAGGCTTTGGACATCGTTGAGACAGTCAATCCGGATTTAATTCTCTTCGACCATTGCTACCACCCTACCGGCATCCATGAGTTCCTGAATATGGCCGATAAAAATTCAATAAATGTCCCCGTAGTGGTAGTTGGAGACGGGCGCGACAGAGACCTATCCGCGGAGTTCATACAGATGGGGGCCTATGACTATCTGCAGGGTAGAGGCGACTACAGCCGGCTGGAGCAGATTGTAAGTCAAATAAAGAATAAATGTGAAGCTGTCAACACAGAAAGAAGCGCAGATGATTTTTTTGCTCAGGACTATGCTGCCTCTGTCTCTATGGTCGGCCGCAGTAAAGTATTTGTCAAAATGCTTGGGATGATTAGACTTGTCGCAGCCAGCCGATGCAACCCGGTTTTGATAATTGGTGAAACAGGCACAGGCAAAGAGCTGGCGGCCAAAGCGGTCCATACTCTAAGGCATCCGGACGAGCCGTTTGTCGCTGTAAACTGTGCATCGCTGACGGCAAATCTGCTGGAAAGTGAGCTCTTTGGCCATGCGAAGGGTTCTTTCACAGGAGCCGACCGCGACAAAATAGGGCTTTTGGAACTCGCTGGGGCAGGCACAATCCTGCTTGATGAAATCTCTGAAATGCCAATGGACCTGCAGGCCAAATTGCTGCGCGTCCTTCAGGAGAAAACCTTCCGAAGGGTCGGCGGTGTCAAAAATATCACCTGCAATGCCACGATAATAGCTTCGAGCAATCGCAATCTCTACAGGGAGACTAAAGCTAATCGCTTCCGGCGTGACCTTTATTATCGTTTGAATATATGTCCTGTCATCATCGTCCCTCTCAAATCGCCCGACCGAAGAGAAGACATCCCGCTGCTGGCTGAATATTTCCTCAAGACATCGACTATTTGTCCGGAAAAACGTAATAAGATAACCTCTCTAACTAAATTAGTTGTTGAAGCTTTGCAGAAACACGATTGGCCCGGCAACGTTCGTGAACTGCGCAATGTTATCGAAAGGGCAATACTATTGGAAACAACGGACAAAATTGGGCTGAGCAGCATTGTAATCGACCCGGCTTTAGACGGGCCCGAATGCGGCGAGCTGTTGGAGAGCCCGACTGCCGGTCACATCAAGGATTTTTCACTGGCAAAAGCCGAACGTGAGCTGATTGCTCGCGCCCTGCAGGAAACAGGCTGGCAGAAGACCAAGGCCGCTGACCTTCTCGGCATAACCAGAGCAACCCTCTATGCAAAGGTCAGGCAGTACAATATCGAAAAGGGCTCATACGTTGCGAAAGGGTTACAGAATGGGATACCAGCATCATCCTCGCCCAGCCCCTCCGAGGGGTGGGGCTCGCCTCAGCCCGTAACAGCTACATAATAAGGATTTAGCCTCTACTACTCTGCGAAGCGGCGCTTCGCTGCGAAGCACGAGCTAATTTTTAACTACTACTGCCGGATGTTTTCACGCCTCTGGTTGCCCATCGCTTTTATCTTTTTGGTTACAGGCATTGCAATTCTATAACCTGATTTCTGTCAGAAAATCTATCGGCTCGTATAGACTCCTGACACCTCTTTACATTGCGAACCGCCCAAGGCAAAACTAAAAGAGCGATTTTCGGGCAAAAACTCCCTGGATGCAACCACATAAGCGTCTTTAGCCAAGTCTGGCACAATTATTGCTGCGTTTTGGAAGAGGTTATGAGGGATCCCGCCTTGCGGGAACCCAAATACGCTCTCACAGTCTCTGAACTGGTCCGGCTTTAGCCGGACTGTGTTGAGGGCGAAGTTGGAAGATATGGCGACAGAAGAGCAAAAAGACAATCTCGAAGAGAACACTTCCGAGGTGCCATCGGACCGCGAATTATTTGCAGGCGAAGTTCACGAGGAACTCTCGGAGCGTGAGGCATTTGCCGGAGACGAAGATTTTTACAAGCGTCTGGCAGATTCCACCCAGGACGCCACGGCCGGACAGCCTGCCGGCGCAAGCCAATCCCCGTTGGGGCTGATTCGGCATAAGTATTATTTTTCAAACCTCCAGAAAGTCCTCGTTGTCAGTATAGTTGCGATTGCGGCAATCTTGTTGTACGTATTGCTCAAATCTCTACCAGAGCCTGCTGCCAGCCGGCCGCCAACACCTACCGGCCGAATAGTACCTACCGTCCAACAAACGCCTACTTCGAAACCACCAGCCGAGCATCTTGTACAAAAAGCACCGCAGCAAATCCAAAAACCGGAATTTGTGCTTCCACCCACACAGCCACTATCTTTGAAAGTTGCCGAAACATTCTATCTGCAAAAGGATTACGACAAAGCTTATGCCGCCTATTACCAGCTTCGCCAAATTCTTCCAAAGAGTGATGAAGAGGAATTGATGGAAGATTTTCTTCTGCTAAGAATGGCTTTGTGTATGAAAAAAGCAGCCGACCCCGACCAGGCCAACCGTTTACTCAGGATGGTTTCAAAAAG
>JAUVYZ010000047.1 GCA_030602845.1 Phycisphaerae bacterium
CTTCTGCTTTTCATCACTTTTTCCCGCCTTTCTCGATAAAAGACACAAGGCTTCGGTCTTTAGTATGTCCAGTATAATCATACCAGATGCGCTCGGCGACCGCAACGTGAATTTCCTTGCCTTGGAAAGACATTTGGTTTATTCTTAAACTTAAAAGAAGAAAAAGTAAAGTACTATTATAAAGAAGGAGATGATGCAGATGAGAGAAAAAGAACAAACCAGAAGGCGGTTTCTGCAGGTGGCGGGTATTGGGGCGGCAGCTTCGCTGGCTGGTGCGAACGGCTGTTTTGGTACGCAGAGCCAGCCGTCTGCCGGAAAGGAGCAAGGTCGCTTCGAGATTCGAAGTGCAAAATTTGAGATTAGAAGTAAGAGGCGGTTTGAGCTGGGTCTGGCTTCGTACACCTTAAGGAAATTTAAGCTGGATGAGACGCTGGCGATGACCAGGCGCGTCGGGCTGAAGTACATCTGCTTTAAGAGCTTTCATTTGCCGTTGGACAGCACGCAGGCCGAAATCAGAGCGGTGGTGGCGAAAGTGAGAAAGGCGGGGCTGAGACTGTACGGCGGCGGAGTAATCTCTATGAAGAGCGAAGTTGAGGTGCATCGTGCTTTTGATTATGCTAAAGCGGCGGGAATGAAGGTCATTGTCGGCGTGCCGAAGCATGAGCTGCTGACGCTGGTTAATAAAAAGGTTCAGCAATACGATATTAAGGTGGCCATTCACAATCACGGGCCGGGTGATAAAAATTATCCCACGCCCGCAGTCGCTTACGAAAAAGTAAAAGGACTGGACAAGCGGATTGGACTTTGTAACGACATCGGACACACCAGGCGGGCAGGGGTGGATCCCTCGGTCTCGGCTGAGAAGTTCGCAGACCGGCTGCTGGATGTGCACATAAAGGATGTTTCGGCAGCGACGGCGAAGGGCCGGGGAGTGGAAGTTGGGCGAGGCGTAATTGACATTCCTAAATTTCTGCGAACGCTGTTGAAGATAAGCTACAGTGGTGTCGTGGCATTCGAATATGAAAAGGACGCCGACGACCCACTGGCAGGCCTGGCCGAGTCGGTCGGCTACGTCAAAGGAGTCCTCGCAGCTATTTCACAACTGCCGACCCGCAAGGACGTCTTTCTCGCCCCATAAGACGCTCCACAAGGTCAATTGAAGGGGTTCCCCAAACGCGTTATTATGCGTTTGGGGGTCCTAGTTTCACTGGCTTTTGCTCTTTTGCGGATTTATATATTGCCAGTATTACTTCGACGGCTTTGCGGGCTTCGGCTCCGCTTATCCAGCCCCGCCCCTGCCGCAGGGGCGGGGTGCCGCTTTCCAGTGCATCGATGAAGGCTTTGAAATTGCGGGTATGATTGTCGTGGGTGATAGCGGCCGGGTCGGACACACCGCCTCCGCCTTCGATTTCGCCGAATTGCTTGCGGATTTGCTCATCTTCCGGTCTTTCGTCGGCGAACTGCCAGACTGTAAAACTGTTTTCGACCTGTATAACTGTACCCTTTGTGCCGGTAATTTCAAACCGCCTGAACTGGCCGGGGTACGAGGCGGTGGTGCCGTAAATCATTCCCAGAGCTCCATTGGTATAACGCAGAACAGCGACCGCGGTATCTTCGGCTTCAATTTGCGGGTGCCCGAGCGTCCCCACAAAGGCTTGTAGCGATTCAATTGGCGGCATTACGTCACACAGCATATCTACCATATGAATGGACTGGTTCATTAGCGCACCGCCGCCGTCCAATTTCCAGGTGCCGTGCCACGAATCCTTGTAATACTCATCGGTGCGCCACCAGGGAACGAATATTGCTGCGTAACTAATTACACCGAAGCGTCCGGAATTTATCGCCTCTCTAAGGACCGCCTGTGAGTCGTTAAATCGATATGGGAATATGCCTCCCAAACGAGTACCCGACTTTTCATGGGCGTCAATCATAGCGTCAATTCGCTCTAACGTGATATCCAGGGGTTTTTCACATATTATATGCTTGCCTGCTTGGGCTGTGGCAATGGCCGGCTCCATATGGAATCCGCTTGGTGTGGCAATGGTGACAATATCTATTTCTTCGCTCTTGAGCATATCTTCATAACTTCCGAAGGCCTGGCAGCCGTGTTTGTTCGACAATTCTTCAGCTCGGGCCGAGACGATGTCACAACAGGCGAGCAATTTCGCATTGGGAATATCCGCTATGGCTCTCGCGTGAAAATCAGCGATTAACCCGGCACCAATTATTCCAAAATTCCATATCTTCATAACATCCTCCACATACATAATGAATCCCGCCTCTCGGCCCGCCCCTGCGACAGGGGCGAGGCTAAGGAGAGGCTGGATGAATCATTCACACGTCAAGCCAACTTCGGCTGCGAGCTGTCTGACTGCTGCGATTGCCTGTGAAAAAAGCTCAGGCCCCGTATCGCCGCCGAACTGACCGCCGGCTTTCAGATGCGGCTCCATCGTAAGACAGCCATCGTAGGCCAGCGCCGCAAGCTCGGCAAGCAGCTCTCTTATTTGCCCATCACCTTTACCCGGTATGCTGCCGATATCTTCGCCGAGCTTCCAGTCTTTGATGTGAATGTGGGCAACGTAGGGCTTCATCAAGGGCCAGCAGCTTTTGACATTGTCCGTTGTCTTCTGTCCCCAGACGAAGTTGCCGGGGTCATATACCAGCCGAAGTTTCGGCGAATTAACGGTCTTTACAAGGCCAACGCAGTTCTCGGCGGTATGGCCGTAAATATCAGTTTCATTTTCATGGACCATGACGACAGCGATATTTTTTATTATCTCAACCTTGGCTAACATTCGCTCCATAACCTGCTCACGATAGTCATCGATATTCCGTCCTTCGGGAGCGTAGTAGCTGAACATTCGTATGTACGGCGCTTCAAAGAACGAAGCCAGCTCCACCGCGTGTTTGAACTTGTCCAGATGTGGCTCGAAGGGCCTGTCAAGCTTTACCTTTCCTATGGGCGAGCCGATGGCGATTACCTTGATACCGTAGTCCGCCATCTGTTTTTTCGCAACATTGAGTTCATCTTGGGTAAGGTCCATCACGTTCTTTTTATTGACAAAACGAATCTCAATATGACCCACACGTTCGGCGGCAAGGTATTTAACCTGCTCCAGAAAGTCGTCGGTTACCTCATCCGCAAATGCGCTTAATTTTGCCATTTTCAGTCCTTCCCTTAATTTAGTATGCCAAAAGTGTCGAATCCAACATTACTTTTCAAAACTCGCGGCTAAATCGGGCAAATCCCTTTTGATTTCGTCCAATCTGTAACCAAAACCCGGCCCGTTCAATGTCGATAGGTCCACCTGGCCGTCGCGCCGCTGATAGAGCCCCGGGTGCACCGCCTCTTCCGGCGTCGACGCTGCCGGATAAAACTGCATCGCATTGGTCTCAACACCCATAATCGTTCCTGCATACGCCGCTAAAAGAACATGGGGAATCTGTGCCAGCATCGGATTGGTCAAGTCCTGCACCATCAAGGTCATTCCGTGTGCCTTGGCCCAGCACAGGCTCAATAACGCGCCGGTTTGGGTTTTGCAGGTTTTCAACGCAACACCGGTCCAGCCCAAACTGCGACCGAGTCTTATCAATTTCCAGTCGTGAGCACTTTCGTCCATAAACAGTGGCTTACGCGCCGAAACGCTGTGAACATCAATCTGATTTTCTTCGAGGTTATACGGGAACGGCTGCTCCACGTAGGCAATCTCTTGGTAAATGCGGGGATGCTCCATCATCAGCCGATCCAGAATATCGTTTACATAGGCAGGGTCGGTAACCGTGCAGTTGAAATCGCTGGTCAACCACAGAACGTTATTCTCGAGCGCAATTTTGCCGACTTTGACCAGCCTTTCTATATCCCAGGCTGAATCATTGCCGCGCAATTTCACTTTCAGGCACTTCAGACCATCGCGTTTAATCCAGTCCGGCAATAATACAGGGTAGCCGTCATCCGGCTCTGTGCCCGTTAGTTCGGATGCGTCGAGCAAATCCTTCCCGCCTACCAGGTGCCAGGCGGGCATAGTCTTAGCCGGAGGGAAATTCAGAAAATCCGCAGGGTATTTGCCCGCAAACGAAAAGTCGAACGTCTCGGCGGGTTTGAGGAATTTGGACAAATCGGCGTTCATAAATTCGGCGTTGTAGGTGGAGTACACATCCCGGCCAAGAAACTGCCCATAGGCATCGTGCAGGGCAATGTCGAACGCCGAGCAGCAAACCAGAGCTGCCAACCATGGCATCGGCTCGGCCTGCTCGCCCCGTTGACGGTTGAGCTCGTCCAATAGGCCGGCCAGCTCCGATTCGATGAAATCACTTCCCAATTCAATTGGGTGACCCATCCGGTCGAATTGGGCCCACCCCTCGGCAAGCATACGGCAGAAAAGCTGCATCGTCTCGCATCTTTCTTGATAGCCCAGCTTGCTGGGCCAGGCCCATTGCACGCTCAACGGAGTTTCACCCCATCCACGTGCCCTTTGCCCCTGCCCGTTCGCCACTGTTATGCAAACACGCGCACATATAACAGAGGTTAGAGTTTCAGGCCCAAACTTGAGCGGAACCCTTGTTTCTACCGGTATAAAGTACAAATCCACAGATACCGGACTAATATCGGTATTCATATTCTTTTCCTGTTGACATGGTTGAGATTAGCAGATTTATAACCTACACTCCGTTATTGTCAACCCAAATTTTGTTATTTTGAGTTGCCTTGTCGGTCTGAATCTCTATAATCTTAAAATGATATTTTTTATGGAAGACGGTATTTTTGAACAAAGCAAATTTGTGAACTATTAAGGACAGTAACCTTACGCGCGAGAATATTTTATTGAAAGGACCAGGTATGAAACTAAACCGAAAATTGAAGATGGGAATGGTTGGCGGGGGACCGGGAGCGTTTATTGGTGAGGTACATCGCAAAGCATCTCGTATGGACGGCGGCATTGAGCTGGTGGCCGGGGCCTTCGACATTAACCCACGCAAGTCCAAGCAGATGGGACGCGAGCTGGGCCTCAATCCCAGGCGGGTGTACCGTAACTACGAGGAGATGATAGAGCGGGAGCTTAAGTTGCCCGATGGCGAAAGGATAGATTTCGTCTCGATTACCGTGCCGAACAACTGGCATTTTCCAATCGCCAGAGATTTTCTCAATGCGGGCTTCCACGTGATGTGCGAAAAACCGATGACGTTCAACGTCAAAGAGGCAAAGGATTTGCGAAAACTGGTCAAAAAGTCCCGCAAAGTGTTCGGCCTGATGCACAATTACACCGGTTACCCAATGGTAAAGCTGGCCCGGGATTTGGTGCGGGGCGGTGAGCTTGGTAAGGTTCGCAAGATTGTCGTGCAGTATCCGCAGGGCTGGCTGGCCACGCCGCTGGAGAGAACAGGCCAGATGCAGGCCGCCTGGCGAACCGACCCTAAGCAAAGCGGAGGCGCCGGGTGTATGGGCGATATCGGCACGCACGCTGAGAACCTCTCGGAATACATCACCGGGCTGAAGATTACCCACATCTGCGCGGACCTGACGATTTTTGTCAAGGGCCGCCGGCTCGACGACGACGGCAGCTGCCTGCTTCGCTTCAATAACGGTGCAAGGGGAATCCTTCACGCCAGCCAGATTTCCATAGGCGAGGAGAATAACTTGGCTATATGGATTTATGGCGAAGACAAAAGTCTGGAATGGCATCAGGAGCATCCCAACTACCTCTACGTCAAGGTTCCGAACGGGCCTGTGCAGGTTTGGCGCCGCGGTAACGATTATGTGGGTGCCAAAAGCCCTGCGGCGGGTCGTGCTACGCGCCTGCCGTCTGGTCATCCCGAAGCTTTCTTTGAGGCCTTCGCTAACGTTTACTGCAACTTCGCCGATACCCTGCGGGCAAGATTGGCCAGGAAAAAACCTGATAAACTGGTGCTGGACTTTCCGAAGGTTGACGACGGCCTGCGAGGTATGCTCTTCATTGAGACCGTTTTGGCCGGCACTAAGAGCAGGCAGAAGTGGACCGCATTCAAGAAGGCCTGAAGAAATGTGATTGGTGATTGGTAACTGGTGAATAGTTAATTAACCAATTAACCAGTTATCATTTAACCAACGTGTGGCATTATCACCGCCCGGAGGGCGCTGGAGGCAGAGGGGAATCGTCGGACCTTTGGGTTGAACTTGGACTCTCGACGGCTGCCTTTGATGCGGAGTCCGTGGCATTTGTAGCAGACAGGCAGAAGCGGCGAAAAGTGAATCTCTTTTGCGAAGGAATAGAAGGTTAGAATTAAGGAATCTGTAAAATGGGCAATATCTACGTTGGCTTAAACACTGAGTTTTCTCGCAGTAGCGATAAACCTTTTGAGTGGGCTGTTGAGAAAACTGCTGAGATGGGCTACGAGTACATCGAGCCTATGGTCCACTTCGGGCGGGAATTGATGAGCGAGGCTGGCTATTTCCACACCGTCTCGATGTTTGACGACCCGTACCGCATCAAAGAGGCCTGCGACAAAGCGGGGCTGAAGATTTCTGCTCTTCAGGCCCATGGGCCTTTGGGCAGGCCGGAAGTTCACGGTGAGTACATCAAGATGGCGATCCGTGTTGCCGCCGAGATAGGTGTCACGGTAATCAATACCGACGAAGGCATCAAGGCCAAATGGACGACCGAAGAAGAGGACCACGTCCTTATCAAGTACACGCTTCAGGAAGCGGCCTTTGTCGCCGAGCGTCGCGGCGTTCTGATTGGGTTGGAACCCCACGCACAGTACTCCAGGACACCTGACGGCCTGGATCGGCTCTATAATCTGGTTGACTCACCGGCCATCGGCATCAACCTGGACACAGGCAACGCCTACCTGGCCGGCCAGGATGTGTACAAGTGGCTGGAGCGCGTGGCTGAACGGCTGGTACACCTCCACGCAAAGGATATTTCCGTGGAGCACTCCGACGCTGAGCGTGGCAAGGTAACCGGCACCCCGGTGGGTTGCGCCTGCGGTGGAGGCGTAATAGATTGGACGAGGGTCATCGAGATTGTCCGCAAGAAGACTCCTCGCGATATCGTGTTCTCCGTGGAGTGCGGCACCCCGGACCAGGCCCGGAGCAGTCTCAAGCATCTCAAGGAATTACTGCGGTGATTACCGGCAGTGCTTGAAGGTTTGGCACTTCGAAGAGGTGGTAATATTTTCGCAGAAAGTTTCAGTTGCATATAAATTCCTGCAGGTTATAATAGAGCGGTCGATAAAGGTGTTGGTGAAGAAAAATATCCTTCCGTTTGGTTGTAACTGCTTCTGCCAGAGGTAGTTATACACCCGCGATGGAGGAGGATACGACAAAGTGATAAGCGTAAATTAGTAGGAGGATGGAAATGAAACACCGGAAAAAGAATTCCCATCACCCTGTCAGGCCTGCGACGATTTTTAGAGGGGAGCTTTTATGAATCATTTTCAGGGACATAAACTAATCTAAAGTAGTTTAATCGAAAGGAACTGTTTATGAAAAAGAAAGCAAATGAAAAAACGCGTGAAATCTCACGGAGGGATTTCATCAAGACTTCGGCAACGGCAGCGATATCGCTGGCGGCTGTGGGTGTGGGAACAAACCGCATCTATGCCGCCGGCTCCGGCAAAATCCGCATTGCTCTCATCGGCTGCGGCGGCCGGGGCAATGGAGCCCTGGGAAACTGCCTGGAGGCGGGCAAACACATCGGCCGTGAGATGGAGGTCGTCGCGACGGCCGACTGGTTCAAGGACAAGGCTGAGAGAACCGGCAAACGACGTGGGGTCCCGATAGAGCGATGCTTTGGTGGCGCCGACGCTTATAAGAAGCTCTTGGAGACCAATGTCGATGTGGTATTGATAGCCACGTCGCCGAATTTCCGACCGGTGCATTTCGAAGCGGCTATCAAAGCGGGCAAGAACGTCTTTATGGAAAAACCCGTTGCTGTCGACCCGCCGGGTGGCCGCAGGATTATCGAGGCCGGTGAGCTGGCAAAGAGAAAAGGCCTTGCCGTCGTCGCCGGTACACAACGACGCCACGATAGCCGTTGGCGCAAGAATCAATATGCCGTGGAGCACGGTGCAATCGGTAAGATCAGGGGCGGCTGCGTCTGGTGGTGTGGCGGCGCACTCTGGTACAAGAGGCGCAACCCGAATGAGAGCGGCGCGGACTACCTGGTGCGCAATTGGGTCAGCTTCACCGAAATGTCCGGCGACCACATCGTCGAGCAGCACGTTCACAACCTCGACGTTGCCAACTGGTTCATTGGTCATCCCCCCGTCCTGGCTCTCGGCTTCGGTGGGCGGGCTCGCCGAAAAACCGGCAACCAGTTCGACTTCCACAGCGTTGAACTCGATTACAGCGACGACTGCATAATCCACAGTATGTGTCGCCAGGTCAGCGGCTGCTATAACAGACAGACCGAGTACTTCATAGGCACCAGGGGAACAACTTGGGGCAGCGGTGGCCTCAAGTCCACCAGAAAGAAAGATATTAAGGTGCCGGACTTCCCCCAGCACGGAGGCTCACAGGTGCAGGAGCACGTCGACCTGCTCAACAGCATTCTCGAGGGCAAGCCGCTCAATGAAGCCCGCAACGTTGCCGAAGCCACCCTGACCGCGATTATGGGCCGCATCTCCACTTATACGGGCCAAATCGTCAGGTGGTCAGACCTGACGGAGAAAAAAGATTCGCAGTGGTACAACTTGACTCTCAAGCCGACCGCCGAAGACTTCGAGAAAGGCCCTGTAACTGCTCCGCCCGATGACGTCGTTGCAGTCCCCGGGAAAGAAGCTTGATGGAGATTTCCCCTTGCCGGTGAGGCCGGTGACGGTTCCACGCAGGACGAAACTTGTTTAAGGGGCCCCATTTTGCGGACCAAAATGGGGCCCCGTTAGTTTAGAAGCCGATTACTGTAGCTCAACTGTTTCTGTAAATCGCACCAGAGCGCTTGCCGTTTGCGGATGCGGCTCGATTGTTCCGACCAGGCCGACCTTCCGGCCGACGAGTTTGCTCAAATCCACCTTCGAGGCCTGACCGGTCGGTAAGGCGTAACAAATGGTGGTTTTGCCGGTATCGTCGGTTATCCAGTAGTGTTTTAGTTCCGGCTCAGGATGGTAAATGCTCGAAGTTTGAAACTGCCCGATAACCGCAAATCTGCCAAGGTCTTCAACTTCAGCCAGCTTTATGACACGGGCTTTATCTATCCCCTCCAGAATCCGCTGCAACTCTGCATCCTGAAGTCGAACAGCCTTCTCTACTTTGAAAGCCCATTCATAACGCTCTACCAGTTTTAGTGCAGACTCCGAATAGCGTATAGCCTTGCCGGCCTTTTTGCTGCCGACAATTTCAGTGAGCGCTTTCTTTATATTTTCATAATTCTGCTGAGCGATTGGTTTGGCTCGTTCCGCCTCGATTAGTTTTTCCAGAGTGTTATATTTTTTGAGAGCGGCCTCAGCGGAAATATCCGTGCGGACAACCACGGGGGGCCTGACCACAGGAGGGCGAGGGGAAACAACAGTTGGCGGTACTTCTCCAACCGGGCCCACTGCCTTTGTATATTGGGTGCTTACCCAGAGGTAGGCACCAGCCGGCGGAGCAATTCTGTGATATTTGTCCTTCACTTCACCAAGCAGCTCGACTTTATCGCCCCAGTTGAGCTTTCGCTGCAGAGTTGTAGAGTGCATCGGCTTTATCGAATCCGAGCCCGCATAGACACGAACACCGTCGCCGGTAACAATACCAACAGTAGGATTATCCGTGTCAATGCCAATGTACTGCGTTGAAATCCAGGAGAAACTGCCCGCGGGCGGAACAATGCAGGACCAGCCGAGTTGGTGGTCGACCACTTTTACTCTGTCACCTTTATTTAGCTTGCCGCAGCTGTAATAATTCGTGCCCCGACCGGAGCGAACATTGACGTTATCGCCCGTTATCTCGGCAATATGGGGAAAGGATGGGACACTCTCTTTTGCGCCACCGGCTGGAGCAGCTCTTTTAGGTGGCCCGGCAGCTTCCCGCCCGGAACCCACGGACGCCAAAACTGCCAAAATAACGATAAC
>JAUVYZ010000238.1 GCA_030602845.1 Phycisphaerae bacterium
TTACATAAAATAGGATGATTTCGCAGTCCAAAAAAACAAACCCAATCAAACCCAATCCCCCAGCGCGATACGCAATACGAGATACGAGATACAAACCCAATCAAACCCAATCTCAAGATCCTACCCCAAAACGAGTAGGAAGAATAAAAGAGTGGCCGGATGAAGCACAATTACTGTATAATAGATGTTAGGGTTTGCCGGCTGGTTGCGTCTCTTTGCAATGAAAACAAGGGTAGACAGATGTCTGAACAGCAACAAAATACAGCTCGGAAGATTGGACCGGGTGGTTTTACACTAATTGAGCTACTGGTTGTGATATCCATCATATCAATGCTGATGTCCATTATGCTGCCGGGGTTAAGCAGGGCCAGGGAGCTTGGCAAGCGTGTAGTCTGTCTTAACAATCTCAGGCAGTTGACATTAGCGTGGTATTTTTATGCCAACGATAATGACGACAGACTCTGTTCACCCGATACGTACTGGAATGACACGCCGGGCAGCAGCTACTGGGTTGCCGATGGGCCGGCTCTGCCGTCCAACAATGTAGGCGGCACCAAAATAGCCATTGAGGATGGAATCCTGTGGTCTTATACGGAGTGGACCCCCGACCTGTACAAGTGCAAGAGTGACGCCGGTGGCTTTTTGCGCAGTTATTCTATATCCAACACTATGGGCGGGTATGCTTACGGTCGGGTAAGGCCCTTCGGCACGTTAAGTATTTCAGGCGGATCCAGAAAGATAGTTTTTATTGACGCAGCCAGCAAAAGAAGATGGATAGTCGGCAGCTTCCGGCCCATAGATATAAGCTCGCAAGCGCCAAGGTGGCACATCGAAGATGGGCACAATATAACAGCAAGGCACACCGACGGCTGCAATATGTCTTTTGCAGACTATCACTGCGAGTACTGGAAATGGAAAGACCCACGGACGGTCGAGCTGGCGAACTGGGAAATAGACTCGGCTGCAGCATCAGGAAATAACCGTGATTTAGAACGGCTGGTCGAATCGCTCAAGGGGCGCTGATATCAGAATTACTTCTGTGTCGAGCGGATACATCTCGGCGCAGAATTTTTGGAGGATATCGAGATGTTTTTTAGGATTCCTGACTGGCTTCGTTATGAAATTCGAGAAAGGCTACTGCCCGCGAGGAGATGGATTAACCGGCAAAACCCTAAGATAATCATCGTCATAACCGCCGCTTCCGTATTTTTACTCCTGGTTATTGTTATATGGCTGTTGACCCCTGAGAAGCCTTTGGAACAGGTTGAACAGAGTGATAAGGCGTGGTTCTACGACCTGAACACGGGGCAGCTTTTCGTTGGAAAAGATAATCAAATCCCGCCTATCAAGGCGCCATCAGGGCCGTTACGTATCGAGTCTGCTGCGGGGCCGTTACGTGAAGGAGGGCCGGCAGGCATCAAGGCCTATGTATACAGTTATGCCCCTGAGCCAAACGAATCCAACCACTTTATCGGCTTTTTGGAAACCAGTGTGCCTAAGGAAATAATGGAAAGACTCGAGTCTACCAAACCCAAAGTCGATCGCACCGAGCAATGGGGGTACGGAAGACTTGTTCGCAGGCTTAAGGACAAACGCTGGGTTCCGGGCGATAGCGACGAAGGACGTGCTATTTTGAAAGAGTTTTCCCTGCCAAATAAAACCGGAGAAAGTGCTCGTTATTGCCCACCCGAATAAAAATCATTTGCTGTCCAACTGTTTGAATTGTTGAGCCATTTCAGCGAGAATAAGCTCTTTGGCATGTTTTATGGGGCCGGGCAGATAGAGGCCCGCAGCCATTGTATGGCCTCCGCCGCCGAACTTCTGGGCGATTTTGCGAACATCGATGGCACCTCCGCTTCGCAAAGAGCATCTAATCCGGCCGTCTTTCAATTCCACAAACAAAGCTGCCGCCTCAATCGTGCTTATCCGCCGGCATTCGTCAATTAGATTTTCGGTATCCTTGTGTGCAGCACCGGCTCGTTCGAAATCCCGCTGGAGCAGATGCTGAGTTGCATATCGGCCGTCAAGATGCAGTTCGAGCGTGTTGAACATTGCCGTCATCAGCTTGAACCGCTGATGCGAGAAATTCTGGTACAAATCGTGATAGATTTCCGTAGGACTTGCCCCGGCGTCAATCAGCTCGGCACAGCTTCTGAAAACTGCGCTGTCAGTATTGCTGAACTGGAACCAGCCGGTATCCGTAGCTACCGCGACAAAGAGCGCCTGGGCAATTTTTTCAGTTACAGGCCAGCTGGCATATTTTAACAGCTCAAAAACAATCAGGCCCGTCGCCGCAGCGGTCGTATCAATCAGCTCAACGTCTCCGAGGCCGTCGGCGGTTACGTGGTGGTCGATTACCAGAACCGGCTTATCGTTCTGTTTGAGATACCCGTCAAACTGTGGCAATTGGCTGTAACTGTTGGTATCGATAATCATAATCAAATCCGGCTCGCAGAATTGCCCTTGTTTTAGCCGCTCGAAGCTGACGTCTGCGCCGAGGATTGGGAGTTTTTCGGCAAAGAGAAATTCATACCATTCCGGCACCGGCGACAGCAATATCGGCTTTACCTTTTTACCCAGAGCCCCCAATACATCAGACAATGCCGCAATCGAGCCGCACGCATCACCGTCCGGCCGAGTATGGGTCGTGAGCAAAATAGTGTTAGATTTATCAATTAACTCGATAGCTTTCTGAAAATCGTTTCCACTTACCATAATAATCCTTTACCAATTCTTTTTTATTTTCTTGCCACAGATTTCGCTGATTTAACTATTCTTTATCTGTGCTCATCTGCGGCTAAAATCTCTTTTGCTTTTTTGCAGTCTTCTGCAATTTGGGCGGAGAGTTCCTTTTCGCCATCAAATTTGATCTGGTCGCGGATTCGTTTTATAAAATCCATAGCGAGCCATTTGTCGTGCAAATCGCCGACCTCGCCGGTTAGTACGTGGGCTTCTATCGCCAGAGGATTATCGCTGCCAAGAGTCTCCGACCTGCCGATACTAAAGGCGGCTGGGATTTTCTCTTTCGCTGCGCAGATTTTTTCTTCGCTGTTGGCGATCTGGACAAAGCCGGCATAAACGCCTTCGGCGGGGACAAGCTGCCGAACGGGTTCAATATTTGCCGTTGGAAAGCCAAGCAGCTTTCCTTTGCCGCATCCCGGCACCACCTGACCAATCAGCCGATAAGGTCTGCCTAACGCAACGGCGGCATCGGCTGCCCTGCCGCCTTCGAGCATATTGCGAATTATCGTGCTTGAGACTCTGACCGTTTGGCCGGTTGAGAGTTTAACCTCTTTGGCTTCAACAACAGAAACCTCAAAGCCCTTCCCTACCCCTAACTCCTGCAGCGTACGGACACCACCACCTCGGCCACATCCGAAGTTAAAGCTTTCGCCCTCAACCACTACGCCGGGCTGAATATTTTTAACGATGAACTGCTCCACAAAATCCTGCGGTGAAAGACTTAGAAGCTCAGGGGTGGTTTTTAAGACTAAAAGGTAATCTACCCCGAATTCAGCAAGAAAGTGTTTTTTCAATGCCAATGACGTTAGAATGCCAGGTCTTTTTTGCGGATGTAAGACAACAAGTGGATGCGGCTCGAAGGTCATCACCACCAATTCCACCCGCCTTTCTGATGCAGTTTGTTTGGCGGCAATTAAAATCTCCTGATGGCCGAGATGAACGCCGTCGAAATTGCCGATAGTCAGCACGCTGCCGCTTTTAATCTTCTCAA
>JAUVYZ010000073.1 GCA_030602845.1 Phycisphaerae bacterium
GTCCCGACAGGTCAAAACCCAAGCTGATTTTGCAGTGGCCGGCAGAACGCTTTCGCCCTGGATAATGGTCTGTACAATGCTGGCCGTGTGGATAGGCACCGGCTCAATCGTGGGAAATGCCGGAAAAACCTATGAAGTCGGCATGGCGGCCTTTTTCCTGCCTCTGGGAACTTTCGTCGGGATGATTCTGCTTTCCTTTATCGCCACGCGGGCCCGGAATATTGAGGCCTTGTCGGTACCGGAGATTATCGGCAGACGATTCGGCAATACTGCCCGCTTATTAGCTGTGGTCGCGCTGGTGATTGCCTATATGGTGATTGTCAGCTATCAGTTTAACGCGGGCGGCATGGTGCTGGAGGTGATAACGGGTAAGAAAGAAAAAGTGGTTTTGGGACTTGAAAACAAACTCACTAAGAATCAGGTTCGTAAAGGATATTTCCATTACGAGCCTCCGAAAGACTGGACCGGAACCACAGAAATCAAATTTCATGTAAAAAGCAAAGACTCGGACAAATGGTCCGAGACGCCGGAAATCTTTACCGTCAAAGTCGTTAAGTCAACCGAAATCATCTCCGAAAAAGCTCAAACAAGCGGGCTGAAAAACATAAGCGTGATTAAAGAAAATACCTTTACCCGAGTTATAATCGAAGGATACGACGACGGTTTTAAGAAACACAATGGAATATACCGATTGTCCGCGATACCAAAAGAAGGCGAACTTTCTCTGCGTGAACCCGTATTAACCGCCCAAACAGCAACGATTATCGCCGCCATTTTCATCATTGCTTATACGATGCTGGCGGGGCTGTTAAGCCTGGCGTTTGCAGATATTGTTACCGGTATAATTATTACAGTTACCTTGTTGATTGCCTTTCCCGTACTGCTGATTAGGGCGGGAGGCTTTGGCGGGATGCTGGAGGCGTACACGGCGATGGGAGATCGACCGGACCACATGAGTTTGCTGGGTGTCTTTAGTGCCGCCGATTATATTAATTTCCTGTTGCCGGTTTTTTTGCTGGTTCTGGGCGACGCCAACCAGTACCAGCGGATTTTCGCCAGCAAGAACGCCAGGGGTGCACGCACCGCCGTAATCGTTATGATTTTCCTGGCGCTGCTGGTCGAAGAATTGATCATCGCCGAAGCATGGTTCGCCGGGAGTATGACTCCCGATCCGGAAAACGGCCGCTACATTCTGATTTTCGCAGCCCGACATTTTATGCCCAAAGCACTGGGGATTATTTTTATGATAACAGTAGTGGGTATTATCATCTCCACGGCGGATTCATTCCTGTTGGTTCCTTCGACCACCTTTATTAAGGATGTCTACCTGAATTACATCAATCCCAGGGCCTCCGAGAAAAAAATCGTTTTCATGAGCCGCTTAATGGTGCTGACCTTTGGAATCATCGCCTGGCTGGTGTCGCGGGTGTTCTCGGAATCTACGACGGTATTTGAAAAAGCGTTATATGCCTTTACAGTTTACGGCTCAGCGATTACTCCCTGCCTCGTGGCGGCTCTGCTCTGGAAAAGGGCCACAAAGGCAGGCGCAATTTCTTCAATCCTGGCCGGGGCGGTGACCACACTTCTGTGGGAAGAAGTGATAAAGGTTCATTTGCCGGAAGAGTTGGCAAAGCTGGATGCGGTACTGCCGGCAATCACACTGTCGGTGTTTGCCCTGATTGTTGTCAGCCTGTTAACAAAGAAAAAATAAACCTCTGACGAGGATTAAGAAATGTTTCCAGCAAACGTGTATATTGAAAGAAGAAAACGATTAAGAAAGCAGGTCCAAACCGGGTTGATTCTTTTCTTAGGCAATGAAGAAAGCCCGATGAACTATCCGGACAATCAGTATTCCTTCCGCCAGGACAGTTCATTTCTATATTTCTTTGGGCTCGATTTCCCTTTCCTCGCTGCTGTCATCGACATCGACCAGGGCAAAGAAGTCGTCTTTGGCGATGATTTGACAGTTGATGATATTATCTGGACGGGACCGCAACCGGCTTTAAGAGAAAAATGCCAAAAGGTCGGCATTTCCGAAACTGCTTCGCTTGACCAACTGCCGATGATATTGAAAAAAGCTGTCGAGCAAGAAAGAAAAATTCACTTTCTTCCCCAATATCGACCGGAAAATGTTTTGAAAATTGAACAATTATTGGGGATACAACCCGCAGCAATCCAACTCCGCTCAGTGCCATTGATAAAGGCAGTCGTTGCACAAAGGTCAATAAAAACCAAGGATGAAATTGCCGAGATTACCGCTGCCATCGACATTTCCTACGGAATGCAGACGATGGCGATGAAAATGTCAAAACCCGGTATATATGAAAGGGAAGTCGCCGGTGCAATGGAGGGGATTGCCTTGTCCCTCGGCTCTCGTCTTTCTTTTCCCACAATTTTCTCAGTCCACGGAGAAACGCTCCACAATCACTATTACGGAAACATAATGAAACAAGGCGACATCGCTGTCAACGATTCGGGGGCGGAATCCGCTCTTCACTACGCCAGTGACATCACCAGGACCATCCCCGTAAGTGGAAAATTTTCACAGAGACAAAAGGAAATCTACACTATTGTCCTGAACGCACAGGAAAAAGCGATTGAGGCGATAAAGCCGGGCGTTGAATTCAGAGACATTCACCGTCTCGGCTGCACAGTTCTCGCATCGGGCCTAAAGGAGCTTGGATTGATGAAAGGCAACGTCGAAGAAGCCGTAGATGCCGGGGCCCATACATTGTTCTTTCAATGCGGATTAGGTCATATGATGGGGCTTGATGTCCACGATATGGAAGGCCTGGGCGAAGACTATGTCGGTTATACAGATACAATCAAAAGGAATCCCGAGTTTGGCTGGCGTTCCTTGAGGCTCGGCAAGGCACTCGAGGCAGATTTTGTAATAACCGTTGAACCGGGAATTTATTTTATTGGCGAACTAATCGACCGATGGAAGGCCAAGAAAAAAAACTCACAGTATATTAACTATGATGCGGTTGAAAAATACAGGGGTTTCGGTGGTATCAGAATAGAAGATGATGTTTTGGTGACAGAAAACAGCCATCGCGTATTGGGCAGGAAAATACCGAAAACCATAGATGAAGTTGAAGATATGTCGTCCTGCTGAGTTGACTATTGCCCCATTCATTTACTGGCTCTTTTCAAGATTTCCATCAATTCGTCATCAGTAAATGTAATAGGGTTGCCTTTCATACTGCTTGACTTTTGGGACTTCGCCACTACCGTTGGGAAATCTTGTTCTTTCAATCCAAACTCAGTCAGCGGCGGCACTTTTAATGCCTCGCAAAGCTCTTGCACCCACGCAACCCCATCGACTGCTTGCGCCGTGGCCGTTGCGGTCAAAAGCTGGGCAATCTCATCATATCGGGCCAATGCCGCCCCCGCTGCTTCGCTTTTGCGAAGCCCCTCGGTTTGCTTCGCAAGAAGCAGAGGGGCAAGCAAAACGGCGGGGGCTGCACGCCTCTGCAATGCCTGCACATTGGCTTCGCAAACAAACGGCAAAAGCCGGGCGCATATGACCCCGTGGGGAGCGGAAATCATGCCGCCCAACGGGCCGGCGAAACCGTGCACTGCTCCCAGTTTCGCGTTAGCCAGGCCTAATCCACCAAAGAGACTTGCTATGGCCATATCCTCACGAGCGGCCCGGTTGCTGCCATTTTCATAAGCTCGTCGTAAAGAACGCGCAGCTCGTTTTAGACCCTCCCGGCAGATACCGTCTGTCAGTGCGTTTGCTTTATTGGAAACATAAACTTCCATAAGCTGCGTGAGCGCGTCCAAACCGGTGCCGGCGGTTACAGTTGGCGGCATCGAATAAGTTAATACAGGGTCAACCACAGCCAGACGAGGCAGCATAAATGGGCCACGCATACTCACCTTGACCTGATGTTCAGGCACCCCGAGCACTGCATTGCGCGTAACCTCAGCGCCTGTTCCCGCAGTGGTTGGAATCGCAATGTAGGGTGCGGGACTCCGGGTCAGTGGTTTACCACGACCGACAACCTCCAGATAATCCTCCAGCTCCCCGCTATTGGTCAGCATCGCTGCAATCACTTTGCCGGTATCCAGGACACTTCCGCCGCCGATGCTGATAACCAAATCACTTTTGGCCTGACGGGCCTGTTCCACAGCTGCCTCTGCTATTGTCGTGGTCGGCTCACCAGGCACGTTAAACATAACGCATTTTATTCCCTGCTTGTTCAACTGTTCAAGAAGCGGCTCGGCCCACTGGCACGTACGGCCCGTAACAACAAAAGCACGACTTCCCATCTCAGCCGCTAAAGGCGCAACTTCCCGGATCGTCCCCTGACCGAAAATGATGCGTGTTGCGGTCGCAAATTCAAATCTCATAGTTCCTCTCGCCTAATGCGAAATGCTGCGACTAATCCCAGCCCTGCTCATCAGGAAAAACGTTAGTGTATTTAACACTTGTGCGTGGTTCAGCCATCATATCGGCCACGGTATCGCGCCATTTCTGATAATGTGCCGTTTCCTTGTGCCGGGCCGGGTCATCCGAAGTTCGATAGACTTCCACCAGTACAAAACGCGTAGAATCATCTTGTTGTTGGATGACATCAAATCGGGCAATACCTGGCTCTTCTATGCTGTTTCGAGCGTTTTCAAGTGTGGCGGCCCGGAAGGCCTCAACCTGGTCAGGCTTAACACGGGCAAAAACATGGACTATAAACATAATATTCTCCTATGAAGACGTAATGCAATTTAAATTTTCTCCTTGAACGATTTTCCGTCCGTTAGTCGTCAAATGCGGCAGCATTTTTTTGCCTTTGAATCCGCCGGAGGCGGACAAGATTGGGTTTGATTGGCTTTGTATTGGGTTTGTTTTGGCATTTTATTGGCTTTGATTGGGTTTGAATTGGGTTTGTTTTCACCAAGTGTCCAATTGGATTTATTTTCATAAGCCACTGTTATTAAAGAGGTTACGTTCACTTGATTTTTTTTGAAATTGGCTTTGTTTGTTAAAAAAGAGCTGATTTGTAGAGGACTCTCTACAAGTGTAAAGATGCCAAGACTGGCAAAATCCGAAATTCTAAGCTCTAAATCCGAAACAATATCAAAATATAAATGACCTAAATCCAAAAGTCTGCCTTGATTACCAAATAAAGGTTTATGAGCGTGTATCTGCTGATACGAAAACGTGCGGTTCTCCGCTATATACCTGCCATCTCTATGGCGGTTTGTATTATACCATATTTCGAGTCTGATTTCAAGTAGATTTTAAAATCTCCAAGACTCCCCACTAATTGGTGGTTTGTCGAATTGCCCAAAATTAAGTGATAATCCAAGGATTAAAACGCTTGACTACACCGTTGCCTAAGTTAGAAAGAAACCACTGATTTATTCGCCATTTTTCACTTGAAAGAGCAATAATTTGATTGTATTTTAGGAGAGTACAACAGCGGATAGGATTCCTCTGAACAACGAGAAGTTCGGGATGTTATACGGAAACCATATAAACATAGTTTGGCTGTGTAACTTTGATGAGTGATGGGAATGCCTGATACCGACCCCAAAATGCGCCATTGGCTGTCCGTTCACCAGCGAGTCCGAAAGCACATCCAGTGGACCGTTACGCTTTTGGCTTTTGTCGCCGCGGTATCTGTCATTCAAGGATTCGGGCATCTTCAGAGTTTAAATGAAAGCTATCAGTTCGCGCGTGAGTTCACGCTGCAGCTGCAAGAGGAAGGGCCTAGAGAAGAAGCGGCCCGACTCTTCGAACGCAGGCGTGCGAAAGCGGGCCTTTGCAGCAAGGAAGGGCGCATCTTTGTCAGGTTAGAGGACATACCCGAAGTAGGATGGGAATACGAGCGATTTCTAAGCAAGAATCATCCATCTGGAATATTTGAGGTTGGAGGCTACAAGTTGGGCTATGCATCCTTCGCTGTTCTGTTGCTCTTCGTACCCCTGGGGCTCCTTGTATTGATCTATCTGCGACTTAGAACAACGGCCAAAATCGCTATGATGCTTCGCGAAAAGGCAGTCGAGCGCAGTGAAGTCCAGCAGTGTCTTAACTCAGTGTTTAATGAGCGGGCCACCGAGAGACTCGGAGAGCACCGTTGGTTCTATGCAACGGTCTGGGCACTGGTCATACTGGTCCTCGTTGCGACGCCCACCGTATTCGTCTTGGCTATGCAGACAACGACGGTAATCAATACGAAGGTCGCGATCGATAAACTCGGGAACATTACGCCTCTGGGCGACGTGGGTTTGAGCGAGCGAACAGATACTGTCTCGCCAGATGAAAACGTGCTTAGTCTCACCTTGGTGCTCATCCTCGCGAACATGAGTCTTGGATTGCTTGTGTGGAGGTCGGTAGTTCATCAGTTGAGACCCAAAGCCGAATCGGAAAAGAAGACGACCAGCGATGCTACCTAACACGCTGCTGCAGCGGGTGGGCTGAATTACTGCGGAGCTTTGGGGACGCAGACATCGGCTGGAATTAAGTATGCTGTCCCCGGAATTAGTAAGTCGTTTCCAAGGGATTACTTATGGATTTTGGGCAAAGGGGTGTTATACTGACACTCGGTGAAGTAAGGAGTTTTATGCGGAAACCATATATACATAGTTAGGCGGTTCTCGCGAGAGATTACATTGTCCCGATGAACTATCGAGAGACAGGCCAGCAACATATGGCACGTAAACTTCCATCACTTTTGACTTTCGTAGTGGGTGTGGCCCTGGTTGGCGTCGGCAGTGTGAGCATTGTCATGCGCCCGCCGCTCGGGCTTGTTATTCTTCTCTTCGGTGTGGTCTTCTTGGTGATCGGAGGGTTGACACTTCTCTTTCACGCAAGCGGTGTGAAGCTGCGAGCGCATCATGTAATCGAAAACGCTGTGGGGCTTTTGTTCATCCTCTTCGCAATGTTCCTTTGGTTCGGTGACTCCCCCGCTGTTCCGATGACTCTGGTGACGGGGATGGTTTTCCTCGTCCTTGGGTGCTTCCCATGGGCGTACAAGCTGCCGTCGTATGTGGCGTTGGCTATCGGCGGGACGCTGCTAGCTGCTGCTGGTTTGGCCGGGGTGTACGTTCCTCTAATCATCGGCCGCGGGTTTGTGGACGGCGAGACACCCGGATTCTTGATCCATCTGATCAACTTCACGTTAGGTGTGCCCGGTATAGTTCTAATCTTGGCGGGCGTTGCAAGGTTCTTTCGATGGCTCCTATTTAAGACAAGCACCCAGCTCGAAAACGCGGATGGTAGCAAATCCCTTCTCAAACCCAAACGCCGCTGAGCTTTGGCGTTAAGCGCGGTTCAACGGAATTCAATAGAATACACGAAGTTCCCTGCTGATTAGGGGAAAAAGCACACTTTAGAAGAACAGTATGAATCGGCCTTGGCCTCGAACTTTTCGCTCGCCCTGTACCATACGGTACGGGGCTCGGCCTCATAACGACCCGGTACTCTTGCTACGATTCTTCATAATAGTATTCCTTAAAACAGATGTATGGAAATCCCGTTAAGCTGGACACTAATCCTCTAAATTGGTTTTCATTATAACCATAACCGACGGTTACGGCAAAGTCTTACTGTGCCCAGTGTATTATTGACAATCCCGGGCAGCGACGAGCCAGAACTTTATGGGAGTAAATAACTGCCAAATTGGCACACCGGCAAAAGGCCGAGGAAATTGTAACTGCCTGTTGTTACTACAATTACAATTTTGATTTTTTGGGCACGCTGTTTGCTGCTTATTAAAGCACCGACAATATCCGATAATCGGTATTCTGTCTGTATAAATGAGGATTTGGCTATGAAATTCGACAAATTCACCCTGAAGGCCCAGGAGGCATTAGCGACTGCCCAGCAGATTGCGATGGCTAAATCGCATACTGTTCTGTCGCCATTGCATTTGTTAAGCGCCGTCTGCGACGATGACAGCGGCGTTGTGGTTATGGTTTTGAAGAAGATAGGCGCCAATATTTCCCGGCTCAAAGAAATGACAGACAGCGAGCTTGGGCGACTGCCGCAAGGCAAAAGTAGTAATCAGATTATGCCTGACCCGGCCCTCAATCAGATTGTTCTCGATGCCCAGAACCGGGCCGACGCGATGGGTGACGAATATTTGAGTGTGGAGCATCTCTTTCTTTCGCTTGCGTCGGTGCAAAGCGATGCGAAAGAGGTTTTACGGCTTAACTCGATTACACCTGAACAGATTGAGAACGCTCTGAAAGAAATTCGTGGCGGAGAAAAGATAACCGACCAAACTCCGGAAGACAAATACAGAGCGCTGGAGCGTTACGGCATTGACCTTCTGGAGATGGCCCAGAAGGGAAAGCTCGACCCCGTTATCGGCAGGGACGAAGAAATCCGGCGATGTATGCAGGTCCTCAACCGCCGAACGAAAAATAATCCGGTATTAATCGGCGAGCCGGGCGTGGGCAAGACCGCAATTGTCGAAGGACTCGCCCAGCGGATAGTTGAAGGTGACGTCCCAACGGGTTTGAAAAATAAAAGAATCATCGCCTTGGATATGGGGTCGTTGATAGCGGGAACCAAATTCAGGGGCGAGTTTGAGGACCGGCTCAAAGCCGTGCTCAAGGAGGTCGT